>JADZEF010000210.1 GCA_020850695.1 Planctomycetaceae bacterium
AGCGAGAATCGTCCAAGTGGTTCAAAGATGAGTTCCCGAAGATAGCAAGCTTTTATTGGCAATCCGGGTATGGAGCGTTTTCCGTTTCTCCGTCGCATGTGGACGCTCTCATCGAATACATCCGCAACCAGGAAGAGCATCATAAGAAGGTGTCGTTTCAGGATGAGTTTCGAACGATCTTGCGGAAGTATGGGCTGGAGTGGGACGAACGATACGTCTGGGATTGAAAGGCAAGTACAACCCCGTTGGGGTTATGTTTCCATCAGATCATTGACCCAGGGTGCGCTCGCAAAGCCTCGCGACCCTAGGCTACTGCGTGCAACGCCTTCGGCGTAAGAACCGAATATCCGATCGAACCGGGCAACATCCTTGACCGACATGCCGGTGCGACAATCTTCTCCTGACTCCTGACTCCTGACTCCTGACTCCTGACTCCTGACTCCTGACTCCGTCCCATGCCTCCACGCATCGAACTTCCGCCGCAATTCGCCGAGCTCCTCGATGGGCTGCGGCGGCGCATTCGGGCTTATGTGCTGGTCGAGGGGACGGCCCGCATCGTCTGCCTGCTCGGGCTCCTCTTCTGGTTCACTCTCTCGCTTGACTGGCTCTGGTTCCGCGTCAGCCGGCTCGAACTCCCCGTCTGGTTCCGCTCGTTCGCCGTCATCGCCGCCATCACCATGATCGGTGCCGGCCTCGTCGTCTGGATCGCGCTCCGGTTCCTCCCGGGTCTCCGCGCGCGGGCTCTGGCCCTCGTCCTCGAACGACGGTTTCCTGAGCTTGATGACCGACTGATTACTGCGGTCGAAATGGCGGAGGCCCCGCTCCCCGAATCGCCCCTCACGCAGGCGATGCTCCAGCGGACGGTCAACGACGCCGCACGCCTCGTCCCCAATCTCCAGATCGGCAACGTCTTCGAGAAGCGGACGCTGCAACGGGCGGTCGCGTTTGCGGGAGTGCTTGTCGCGTCCATCATCGGGCTCGGCGTGGCCAACGCCGACGCCATGGACCGCTGGTACAAGGCCTACGTCCTGCGGCTCGACCACTACTGGCATCGTGACACCGAGCTCGTCGCCCGCGTCCTTGTCCCCCCCGGCGACACCCTCCGCCCCTTCCGCGAGCACCGCTACAAGCACGCCAAGGGGACCGACCTGACGCTCGTCGTCGACCTCGCCGAAGGGCAGCGTCCCGACGGCGGCGAGTGGAAGGCCCCCGATTACGTCACGCTGTCGTACTCGCTCGACAACGGCCGCGGCGGCGGGTCGGTGACGATGAGCCGCTTCGGCGATCGCCAGTTCCGCCACACCTTCGGCGGCCTCCTCGATGGCATGCGGTTCTGGATCAGCGGGAACGACTTCACCAACCGCATCGCCTATCGCGTCGACGTCGTCGATCCCCCGCAGATTGCCCAACTGGTCCTCGACAGCGAATTCCCCGCGCATACCGGCATGAACGACGCCCCGAACGAAGCGGGAAAGCCCGCTCCTCGGAAGGAAGTGCGGGTCCAGGGAACGCAGGTCTCGATTCCGGTTGAAACCCGATTCGTGTTGCGGGGCGAGATCAACAAGCCGCTCCTCAACGCCCGCATCGAGTTCGGCCGCAACCGCCTCAGCTTCGGCTTCTTCCGCCCCCCGCAATCGCTCCAGGCCGAGTCGGCCGAAGCGGCCCCGGTCACCGAAACGTTCAAAGCCGAATGGACGATCGAGTCGGAAGACCGGCTGTCGCAGGAACGCAAGCCGCTCGACGAGGCGGTCGCCCGGCGGTTCCTCAGTGAAGACCGGATGCGGTTCCAGGTGCCGATGGCCCTGTCGGCCCAGGAAACCGACGCCGCCCGCGACCGCTCGATGCAGCCGATGTCAGATTTCGGCCTGCCGTTCGTCCTCCCCCCGGATACGCCCGTCCGCATCTACCTCGAAGACACCGACGACATCCTGACGATCGACCCGGCCCGGCTCACCATCAACGGCACGCCGGACCAGCCCCCCCTCGTGCAGACCGAACTCCAGGGGATCGGCACGTCGATCACCCGCAAAGCCCTCATTCCGCTGACGGGCATGGTGAGCGATGACTTCGGGCTCTACGAAGTGCAGTTTGAGTACCGCATTGACGATTCCCCCGAGTGGACTCCGCGCCCGCTCCGGGGACAATTCCCACAAGACGAACACCCGAAGGAATTCCGTCTCGCCATCTCACCCGAGAACCCGCGCGAGGAATTCGACGTCCTGCAGCTGGAGCTTCCTGTCGGGAAGAAGCTCACGCTGACGGTCCTGGCGAAGGATGGCGACACGCTCAACGGCCCGCACGAAACCCGCGGCGAGCAATTCGTCTTCACGATTGTCAGCAACGAAGAACTGCTGTCGATCCTGTATGGCCGCGAGGTCAACCTGCGGCAACGGTTCAAGCAGATCATGGACGAGGTGGACGGCACCCGGAAGGACCTGATCCTCCACCGGGCCAAGTACGCCGAGGCGACGGAACTCAAGAAGACAGGGAAGAACGACGAGCAGAAAAAAATCGACGAACTGATGACGGCCGTGGCGGTGTGTGCCGAGCGGACGCTCCATCAGATCCGCAAGAACACGAGCGAAACGGCGGTGATCGAAGACTCGTTCCGGGCGATGCTGGAAGAACTGGTTAACAACCGGGTGCACACCGAACAGATGGTCCAGCGGCTCAACGGCCTGATTGTCGACCCGCTGCACGCCATCAACACCATCGACTACCCCACATGCGACGGTGCGGCGGGGCTGTACAAGCTGGCCAACGAAAAGGGGCAGGACCCGACCAGTCAGATCGACAACACGATCGAGTCGCTGTCGACCATGCTGGAACACATGGAGCGGGTTCTCAAGGAAATGCAGGAGCTGGCCAACTTCCACGAGGCGATCAAGGAGCTGAAGGTCATTATCGACGACAGCGAAAAGCTCAAGGGCGACACCGCGAAGGAACAAAAGAAAAAGGACATCGAGCGGCTGAAGGGGCTGACGGATTGATGCGCGTCAGTGGCACGGGAGAACCGAAAGGCATTTTCCGCGAATGGCGTGAATAATCGCGAATCAGATCGGAAGACAGATAAAGGCAATTCAGAGCAATTCCATTCCAGTCGAGTTGAACGTTGGCATCCAGCTTCGCACCCGAAGGATTGAGGCTTTTCATTCGCGCGGATTCGCGTCATTCGCGGGCTGTCTTTTGCCTTCCTGGAGGGCAGACATCATCGTCGGTTCCAGAATCCATGTCACAAGTTCGATGAATGTGAATATAATCGAGTTCTCATCTGATCTTCTTTTTGCGGTTCCGCCTTCGGGCTTCCGTGCCCGTTGATCCTTGCTTGTCCGATGGATCGTCCGGTTCCGCGGTCGGTGAATCCCGCGGCCTCCACCTGAGGTGGGTTATGCTTCGGTCTCGTTTCTTCCGCTGGAGCGCGTCGGGCCTCGTGATGGCCTCGATGCTGGCGTTCGGACTGTCGGCGGGCCACCTGGCGGGTCAGGAAGAGAAACCGGCCACTGAGAAGCCTGCCGCCGAGAAACCGGCAGAGGCATCGGCCGAGAAGGCGGCAGATGCCGCGGCGACCGACGCAGGCAAGGTCCCCCTCTCGCAGCAGCAGCAGATCCTGGCGCAGCGCTATAAGCAGTTCGAGAAGACGCTGCTCCAGATGGCCGAGTACATGCGGAAGACCGACCCCGACCGGGCGGATCTTCTCATCCGCGCCCTCGCCCGCAGCAAGGAGGAGCGGATCGCCCAGCAGATGGAGGCGATCGCGCGCCTGCTCGAAGAAAAGAAGGAAGAAAACAAGGAAGCCCAGTACGGAGACGCCCTCGGTCGCCAGGACGAGCTGATGGGCAACCTCAAGCAGCTTCTCGAGCTGCTCCAGAGCGAAAACCGCCTCAAGGATCTCGAAGCCGAGAAGGCCCGCATCCGAGACCTGCTCAAGGACCTCGGCACGCTCATCAACAAGGAGCAGGACCAGCGCTCGCAGACCGAGCGCGGCGGCGACATGAAGCGCCTGGCCGATGGCCAGGGCAAAGTCGCCGGCGACGCCAAGAAGCTGGTCGAGAAGATCGACCGTCAGGATGCGGAGCGCAATGCCTCGGGCAAGCCGGGCGATGCGAAGCCCGGCGACGGAAAGTCCGGCGAGCCGAAACCGGGCGAGGGGAAGCCGGGCGAAGACAAGGACGGAAAAGACGGCAAAGGCGATGAAGGCAAGCCGGCCGACGGGAAAGACGACGAAGGCAAACCCGGCGACGGAAAGTCCAAAGAGGGAAAACCTGGAGAAGGGAAACCGGGAGACAGCAAGCCCGGCGAAGCCAAGCCAGGGGAGAACAAGCCTGGCGAGGGGAAGCCGGGTGAAGGTAAGCCGGGCGACAACAAGATCCCGCAATCAAAACCCGGGGAAGGGAAGCCGGGAGAGTCGAAGCCGGGTGAAGCGAAGCCCGGAGAGGGCAAACCCGGCGAAGGCAAGCCGGGGGAGCAGAAGCCCGGAGAGTCCAAGCCCGGCGAATCGAAACCCGGCGAGGCGAAGCCGGGCGAAGGGAAGCCATCCGAAGGCAAACCCAGCAAGGGGAAGCCGTCGAAGGGGAAGCCCGGCCAGCCCGGAGAGCAGGGGAAACCCGGCGAGCAAGGCGAACCATCCGACGACGGAGACGATGATCAGCAGAGCGACGACGAGCAGTACCCCAAGCGGACGCCCGGTCGCAAGGAGCTCGAACAGGCCCGCAAGGAGATGGAGCGGGCGATCGAAGAGCTGAAGAAGCAGAACCGCGACGGAGCGTCGTCCAAGCAGGACGAAGCGATCGCCAAGCTGCGCGAAGCCAAGGAGAAGCTCGAAGAAATCCTGCGCCAGCTCCGCGAGGAAGAACGCGAACTGCTCCTCGCCGCGCTCGAAGCCCGCTTCCAGAAAATGCTGGCCCTCCAGCTCATTGTCTACAATGGAACGGTGGGGCTCGACAAGACTCCCAAGGCCGAATGGAACGATCGCCACTTCGCCCGCGCCCGCGAGCTGGCGAACCAGGAAAACGAGATCTCGCTGGAGGCGGCCAAGGCCCTCGAACTCCTCAAGGGAGAAGGGTCGTCGGTCGCGTTCCCGGAGGCCATCGAACAGTTGCGGCAAGATGTGCTGCAGGTGGTCTACCGGCTGCAGCGGGAAGATGTCGCCTCGCTGACTCAGGGGATCGAGCGGGACATCATCGAATCGCTTGAAGAATTGATCGAAGCCCTGCAGAAGGAAATGGAAAAGGCCAAAAAGGACAAGCAGAAGCAGCAGCAACAGCAGCAGCAACAGCAGCAGGACAAGGCGCTGGTCGACAAGCTGGCCGAATTGAAAATGCTCCGCTCGCTGCAGATGCGGATCAATCGCCGCACCAAGCGGATCGGCCAGGAAGTCGAAGCCGCCGACGAAAAGGTCGACAAGCCGGACCTCTTGCAGCAGCTCCAGGGACTGTCCGGCCGCCAGGCCAAAATCCAGAAGGCGACCTACGACCTGTCGACGGGAAAGAATCAGTAGATCGCGACCGGACCTTGTCGTCGCCGGTTGTGGTAAGCGTGAACGAAATGAGACTCTCGTGGAGCCTTGTTGCTCATGGCAGAGGACATGTCGGACGAACGTCGGAAACAGTTTCTCTGGGGAATGCTGGGAGCCCTGATTGTCTCGGTCTGTTTGTGGGGTTGGTACGCTCTGGAAAACTTTGTCGGCTATTCGATTGATGGGAAGCGGCTGGATCCGGACGAATCGCCGATCTCCATTCTGTTTCCTGTGATTGGAACTCCGCTGGCGTTTGTGGGATACGGCGTGTGGGCATGGCGTCAAGCTGCGTTCTTGAAATCGTCGGTCGTCGTTCCAGGACGCGTGACGTCGATTGGTCGAGTCGAAATGCATGGCATGCGCGACATTGGTTATGAATACGATTACGAAGGTGAGACTTTTTCGACGAAGGTCTCGATGGCGGATCCGTTGGTCGAACGATTCAGTCCGGGGGACGCCGTTCAAGTGCGGGTCGATCCCGCCAAGCCGTCGCGCAGCGAGATCGTCCATCAGTGAGCGAAGGCCATCGGGGCAACGAATTCCAGAGTGCTCCGCGAGGATCAATCCGAACTCTCTCCGCGAGGAGCGAACAATGTGGCAGCGGCATTCCTGCGGTGTGCGTGCGTGGCTGGCGATTGTGCCGGCCGTTTTCGCAGTCTTTGCGTCAATCGCCGTCGCGGACGATGAAGCCGGCCCAGTCGAACCACAGGAAAGCGGTCCGGTCGTTAAGAAAGTCTCCCGCTTCAAGGGGGATGAACTCTTCGCCCCTCCCTCCGCTGAGGACGCCCGCAACCGCACCATCGAAGCGGTCGCCGCCCGCGGCGTGAAGGATCCCGCGATCCTTGAGCAGATCGGCAAGCTCTGGACGTTCGGCGAAGACGAGCCGGTCGCCCGCGTTCTCCTGGACAAGGTTGCTTCGACCGCCGCCCTCATCGACCCCAAGGCCGCCGAGTTCGTCGCCGCCTGCCGCGCCCTGGGCGAGCCCGACAAAATCCCGAACCCCGAGTTCCTCAACTCGGCTGAAGCGGACGACTTCTTCGCCCTGCAGCTTCGCCTCTTCTACGGCCGCTTCCTGGCTGAGCACCGCATGTATGACGAAGGGCTGACGGTCCTCGAAGGGCTCGATCCGAAGCGGCTCGTCGATCCGGCCACCTGCCTCTTCTACTCGGCCGTCTGCCAGCACCAGCTTCTCATGAAGGACGAGGCCCTCCTCTCATTGAAGCTCCTGACGAAGAACACCGAATCGGTCCCGCCGACCTACTCGGCCGTCGCCAGCCTGATGCAGCTTGAACTCGAAGGGCTCAACCCGAAGACTCTCGGCCACATCGCCCGCAAGATGTCCGACTCCGAGCGACGCCTCGACCTTGGCCGCGCCGGCGAGCGCGTGCAGAAGGTGCAGGGTGAGATCATCGCCGAGCTCGATGAAATCATCGAGCGGCTCGAACAGCAGGGGGGCGGCGGTGGGGGTGGTGG
>JADZEF010000211.1 GCA_020850695.1 Planctomycetaceae bacterium
ATGGCGAGCGAGAAGCTGTTCGACGTCAGCGACGAATCGCAGTCGGCGAAGGAGAAATACGGGCCGACGATGTTCGGCGAGCAGTGCCTCATCGCCCGCCGGCTGTGCGAGGCGGGGGTGCCGTTCGTCAAGGTCGCCCGCGCCTGGTGGGACAGCCACGGCCAGAACTTCGAGACGCACCGCGAGTTGTGCGCCGACTACGACCACTGCATGTCGACCCTCATCGACGACCTGAAGGACCGCGGCCTGCTCGAGAACACGCTGATCGTGAGCTTCGGCGAGTTCGGCCGCACCCCCAACATCAACCCCAGCCTCGGCCGCGATCACTTCGCCAGTGCCTGGAGCATGACCCTCACGGGTTGCGGGATCAAAGGGGGCGTCTGCTACGGCAAGACCGACCCGGAAGGGCACAAGGTGGCCGACGGCGAGGTGAAGGCGGGGGACGTCTTCGCGACGATGTTCCAGGCCTTGGGGATCGACTGGAAGAAGGAATACCACGTCGGCGCCCGCCCGGTCCCGATCGTCGACTTCGGCTCGAAGCCGGTGAAGGAAGTTCTCGCATAGAACATGACGGGGCCGTAAAATCGCCGTGTCTTGACGTTCAGGTCTGCGTGAGGCTTTGCAAATGGCGACACTGCGCCTTCCTCGCACGTGGACGGAGCGGCCATCAGCGATCACGCTCGCTCGTTGAGATTACCCATGGATACTCTTCGCCCCGTCGTGAGCCGCGGCTTCCGTTGTGCGGTGGCGGCCAGCGTCGTGGCCGTCGTGCTGCTCGCAGGGAGTTCCATCGCCCGGGCGGCGGAGGGCGGAGATTTCGAGCTGGTCCTCGAGAAAGTCGGGGCGGTCCGCAATCAAGCGGCGACCGCACTGCGTGACGTCCTCGAAGTCGACGACGACGAAGCGACCGATCTCCTCGACTCGCTGCCGGCCGTCCTCAGGACGGGAATCGCGAAGTCTGAAGCCGACATGCTGAGGAAGCAGTTGCTCGAGGCCATGGGAAAGGACAAGTCCAAGATCACCTTGAAGGTGCGTCCCGCCAAGGCGAACGACCCTCAAGGAAAAGCGAAGCCCCTCGGCAAAGGAAAAGGCCTCGTCGGAAACGGAGCTTCGGTCCGACGCGGCAATCCGCCATCGCCGGCCAAGATCGCCGCAGAGTTGGAGCGGTCCGACCACTGGGCACTGGACGTCGACGGCCGCTATGTCCGGGTCGAGCCGCGGGGGCTTCTGGCGCAAAGCAACAACGATCATCTGTGGCTTGCGAGCGGCCTGCCGGACCTGGACGAGATTCGCCTCTACGATGGCTCGAAAGTTACCGACATCGGATTGTCCTATCTTCCGAGGCTCAAGAATCTGAAGACGTTGACCATCGGGCACGACGCGCCGGGAATCACCGATCGGGGTTTGAAGCACTTGGCCGAATGCGAGCAGCTCCGTGACCTGATCCTGGAGTCGCCGAACATCACCGACAACGGCCTCAAGCACCTGGCCGAGTACGAACCCCTGCGGGAATTGTGGCTGAAGTCCCCGAAGATCACCGACGATGGCCTAACGCATTTGGCCGAACGTCAGCGCCTCCGGAGGCTGACTCTGCTGTGCCCGAAGATCAGCAGCCAGGGACTGCAGAATCTCAACATCGCGAAGATGCTGGACATGCGGGATCTCCGCCTGTCCGGAAGCAAGGTGGGCGACGAGGGACTGGCCCTCTTGAAAGGGCTGCATGAGCTTCGGGCGCTCGACGTCGAGGATTGTCCAGTCACGGACGCCGGATTGAAGCATGTCCCGGCGACTTCGCTGGAGCGCCTCAACATTGCCAGGACACGAGTGACGATCGCCTCGATCGATCATCTCGCAACACTGCCGCAACTTTACGACATCAGCCTCGGTGGACCTGACGTGACCGATGAGTGGCTGAAACGGCTCCCGCCGTCGATTCAGAATCTGACGCTGGTTGACTCCAGAGTCACCAACACCGGACTGCAGCATCTCAAGTCGTTGAAGTCCCTTTCGATGCTGACGGTGAAGGGAAACAAGGGCATCACGCCCGCCGGCACGGGAGCGATCAAGCAGGCCTTCCCGAAACTCCTCGTGACTGACTACTGACGTCGCAGACGAGACCGCCCCCATCGATCCCTTCGTCTAAATCCCTAACGGTGGCAGGCGCTGCACCTCTCAAGCAAGTGCCGCCCATAGTCTAGGTCACCGTCAAGCAGGACGAAACGAGACGGCCTGTTGCGGCGTCCCCCTCTCTCGATCGCAGATTCCATTATCCAACATCAGGAAATCCTCAACCCGGGGAACCGGGAAACCGGATGAGATCCCTACTGAAAATCCTTCCCTTGACCCTGAGCCCGTTTCGGCGAAAATTCAGGTTCGCCCTTGTCCCACTCCGTTTTCCGCACGTTGCCCTGGAGAGATGTTGATGTCGGATCATGCCCATGCGGCGGTCGCGCCGGCCGCCCCTGCCGCCCTCGATTTCGAGAAGAACGAACTGGCCCAGTTCGACAAGGACGACACCACGGCCGGCACCGCCATCGGCCGCATGCTGGCCGTCATCTTCCTCTACACCATTTTCGCGATGAGCATCGCCGGCTGGTGGACCTACACCGCACTGACTTCGGGTGCCGCTGCTCCCGCCGTCAAGGCGGCGACTCACTGAATCCGGCCGGTCCCGGGCTGATAGTCCTCTCAGTTGACTCTCTCTCAGCGCGTGGGATTGCGGGCGGTGGGACGTCTGCAAGGGTAGCTGCGGGATAACAGTCAGCGCGACGGAATCAGCATGGCGAAACTCCTCAAGAAGATTTTCCCCACGGAGACGCACGGCACGACCGTCGTGCTGTCTCCGGAAGGGGATCCGCTCGGCGTCGAGGAAGCCCAGCTCCGCCGGGAGATCAACGCGCTGCACGAACTGCTCGACAAGCCCGGCGCCGCCGCCCTCGTGGTCGATCTGGGGGGCGCCCGCTATTTCAGCTCGATCATCATCGGCGCGATCCTGACGGTCTGCACGAAGATGAAGGCCCAGAACCGTCCGACCGCCCTCTGCAACGCCAGCAACGCGATGCTGGACATCCTGCAGATCATGAAGCTTGATACCATCCTGCCATATTACGCCACGCGGGCCGAGGCGTTGGCGGCGGTCGAAGCTCAGCAATCCTGAACGCCGTGGACGGTCACCTGCAGCCGTTGCATACGCTTGCGGGTTCGCAGTGCCTTTCATTTGTCGCCGACCAAGGTCATTGCGAACCCGCAAGCGTTGGTGCACGCCTCACTCCTTCACACGATCTTCTTCAATCCCCAGCCGCTGCCGCGCCGCATCAGCCCAGGGGCCGCGGTTGTCGAATTCGAGATAGCGTCGCCAGTGCGGAATCGCTTCCTCCCTGCGGCCCGACTGCTGCAGCACATCGGCTAGTTGCCAGTGAGCATCGGGGTAGTCGGCGTGGACGCTCAGTGCCAGCCGGAAGGCGTCCTCGGCCTGGTCCAGCCGGCCCGCCTCGACATGCAGGCAACCCAGCTGCACCCACGCCTCGACATACTGATGATCGTGCTCAACCGCCGCATGAAACCGCTCGAGCGCTGCCGCCGCGTTCCCGCTCCGATAGAGGGCGTCTCCCAGCGCAAAGTGGACTTCGGGGACATCCGGACGCTCCATGAGCGACAGCCGCAGCGCCTCGATGGCGTCGTGCGTCTCACCCGCTTCGAGCAACCGCAATCCCTCGCGGTGCCAGTCGTCGGAGGTCCATGAATGGCGAGGATCGGGAGCCGACTCCTGTGAGGCATGTGATGCAACGGGAAAGGCGATCGTCGAAGCATTGCTCGACGTCTCAGCCTCGCCGGACGTCGGCTCGAAGTCGAACACGCGCTGCCCGCTCGCCGGCTCGACCAGTCCGACGTTATCGCGATAGACCAGCCGGGCGTTCTGCGCCATCAGTTCCAGCCGCGCTTGCGGGAACTGCTCGCGGCCCAGCATCTCGGCGAGCCGCGTCATCGCACCGCGAAGCCGGTCGATCGAAACGCCCGACGCCATCAGGTCGAGCACCTTGCGAGCGGCCGAAACTTCAAGAAAGTCGAAGTACGGCAGCCGCCACACTGTCTTCACCGGGCGGATGAAGCCGAGAGCATGCCAGCGGCGGATCGTCCCCGCCGACACGTTCAGCACCTGGCTGAGCATCGCCGGCGTATACAGCCGCGACATCTCCTGCCGCCGCTCTTCCAGCCCCAGCAGTTGCAGCCAGTCCGACTCGGGAACCACCCGCACCGGGTGCCCCTGGCCAGCCAGCTCGTTCGCCGCTTCCAGCTTCTTCGAGATCCCCCCGTCCGGCTCGAGCGGCCAGCCTTCCTCGCCGACGACCAGCATCGTCGTCTGCCGGCTGACGTGCGAGGTCGCCGTTCCGCCGTGCTGCGTCGTCAAGTCGCTGGCCTGCCGATGCGTCATCGACGCGAGCGTCCCCGTGAAGGCGACGCGCTCTCCCTGAAGGACAGGCGAGGACTGAAGTGGTGGGAGAACAGGCGTCACGACGCGTTCCGACGATTGCTGGCAATCGATTTCCGCACGATCTATAACCCGCATCGCACAACCCGTCCCGACAATCGAGAGATTCGCCGATGTCCGCGCCCGCGTCGATCCTGACTCAGCAAGATCCGGAACTCTGGTCCGCCATCACTAGGGAGCGGACGCGCCAGGCGGAAGGTCTCGAACTCATCGCGTCCGAGAACTACACGAGTGCGGCGGTGCTGGAAGCGGCGGGAACCGTCCTGACGAACAAGTATGCCGAGGGATACCCCGGCAAGCGGTACTACGGCGGGTGCGAGTTCGTCGACCTGGCCGAGGACCTCGCCCGGTCGCGGGCCTGCCAGCTCTTCGGGGCCGAGCACGCGAACGTTCAACCGCACGCGGGTTCCCAAGCGAACATGGCGGTCTACTTCGCCGCCATCAAGCCGGGCGACACCATCCTCTCGATGGACCTCGCCCACGGCGGACACCTCACGCACGGGATGCCGCTCAACTTCAGCGGGCAGCTCTACAAGGTGGTTCACTACGGCGTCCGCCAGTCCGATCACCGCATCGACTTCGACCAGGTCGCCCGCCTCGCGAAGGAGCATCAGCCGAAGATGATCATCGCGGGGGCGAGCGCCTACCCGCGCGAGATCGACCACGCGAAGTTTGCCGAGATCGCCAAGAGCGTCGGCGCGAAGCTGATGGTCGACATGGCTCACTATGCGGGGCTGGTGGCGGCCGGCATCCACAACAGCCCGGTGCCGGTGGCCGACTTCGTCACGTCGACGTCGCACAAGACGCTCCGCGGCCCGCGGTCGGGCTTCGTGCTGACGAAAAAGGAGAACGCGGCGGCCGTCGACAAGGCGGTCTTCCCCGGAATGCAGGGGGGCCCACTGATGCACGTCATCGCGGCGAAGGCGGTCTGCTTCGGCGAAGCGCTGCAGCCGTCGTTCAAGCAGTATGCGAAGCAGATCGTCGCGAACGCCCAGGTGCTGGCCGAGACGCTCGTCGCGGGAGGCCTCAAGCTGGCGAGCGGCGGGACCGACAACCACCTGATGCTGGCTGACGTCACGACGATCGGCCTGACGGGGAAGATCGCCGAGAAGGCCCTCGACCATGCGGGGATCACGGTCAACAAGAACATGATCCCCTACGACCCCCGCAAGCCCCTCGACCCGAGCGGCATCCGCGTCGGCACGCCGGCCCTCACGACCCGCGGCATGAAGGAAGCGGAAATGAAGAAGGTCGGCCAGTGGATCCTGACGGTCCTGAAGGCCGCCGAAGACGCCGCGACGATCGACCGCGTGAAGAGTGAAATCCGCGAGTTCACGAAGGCATTCCCCGTGCCGGGCATCGGTTAACATGGCATGGGGCCAACCGCCGCTTGCGGGATAGCGGGGATGTGCCAAGCCGGACTCTTGTTATGATAGGGTCGCTGTTCAGCTCACCGGCAGCATGTCATCTGAAGGCCCATGATCGTCGCAACCCCCGTCGAACAACTGGAATTGCCTGACGAGGCTCTCTACGAAGTCGTCGATGGCATCAAGGTGGAGAAGCCCGTGAGTGTCTTCTCGATCTGGGTGGCGAGCGAGCTTTGCCAGTTGCTTGGTCCGCACTGCAAGGCGGCTCGACGCGGATGGATCGTCACAGAGATGATCTTCATTCTCGATCGGACGAGCGATCTTCGCCGACGCCCGGATCTGGCGTTCGTCTCCGCCGAGCGCTGGCCGCTCGACAAGCCGCTTCCCTATGCCGGCGATTGGGACTTGGCGCCGGATCTGGCCGTGGAAGTCGCAAGTCCCAGCAATACCTTCACCGATCTTGCCGGGAAGGTCACCGAATACTTCCAGCATGGGGTGAATGAGGTCTGGATCGTCGTGCCGGAGAAGCGACAAGTCTACGTCTATCGCACGCCGCGCGACGCCCGAATCCTCAGTGCGGCAGACGTCCTCTCGACTCCGCTGATTTCCGGCTGGTCGATCATCGTCGGCGAATTGTTGCCCGAGCCGCCGATTTCGGCGGCGAAGAACGGCCGAGACTGAGCGATCCCGCGTATGGCAACTCCTGACAGGATTGCTGATGCCATTCACCGGGCATTCCGGCGCCGGCTCACGTTGAGCGGAGACTTCCCAGGAGCCAACGCGTCGGCGAGTACCGTCGTCGCCCAGCCGGTCGCCATCATCGAGAGGAACTGGTCCTTGCCGTGCGGGTCGCCGTTGTCGAAGTAGACCTGCACCGGCTTCGCCCTCGTCTTCACATGCCACGAGCCTTCCGGCCGCTGCGTGTTGAGCAGGTACTGCAGGCCGCGGAGGTATGCCGGATTGGCGTTGAGATCGTCCCCCGGCGCGGCGGTCTGGGACAGCATCAGCAGGGCTTGAGACGTCGCGTACGGATCGCTCGACATCGTCGCTTCCTGTGCCCATCCCCCGTCCGCCCGCTGCGACTTCCACAGGATGTCGATCCCGGCCTTTGCGGCGTGACCCCGAGCGACGGCACCGGTGCCTTCCGAGTTCCCGGCCGCTCCCGCTTGAGTTGCAGCGACTTGTGCGGCCTTCATTCGATCCCCCAATAGAAACTCGCCCCACGCGACGCCGATGCGGTCTTCCTGGTGCGGCTGCGTTTCGTTCTTGAGGAACCACCCCGCCGCCTTCGTCAGCGCCTTTTCGACTCGCGGCTTCACCGCCTCATCCGTTCCATACGCTTCCAACCCGTACACGGCGAGGGCCGTCGCCATGGCGATGGACGACGCGGCGGGAGGACGGAACGAGTGGTAGGTCCAATGCCCGTCGTCCTCCTGCGTCTTCAACAGGTACTCGACCATCGCATCGGTCGTCTCGTCTCGCGGGTGCCCGGCGAGATCCAGAGCCCACATTCCGTATCCGACGGTGAGCGTCTTTCCGCCGATGCCCGTCCCTTCGCGCAACGAATCGTGCTTTCCCGAAAACCCGCTGTGGGTGAATTCGGTGATGGACTTCGCGAGATCAGACTTCAGAGGAAAGGGCTGCCCGCCGTCGAGTGTGCGGATGCGATCGGCGGCCGTCATCGCGAACAGCGGGAGCGTCTGATGATGACAGCTGAAGCAACTGCGGTTGTCGGGATACTTCGCCGCACCGCGCTCCAGCACGGCCAGTCCCTTGCCGACGGCGTCCCGCATCGCGGCGTCCGTCACGGCGATCAAACTCTGCTGGCCAGGAGATGGATCAACGGCCGCTCCTTTCGCTTCCTCTCGTTTCGGCTTCAGGAAGACGTCGAAGAACTGATACGTCTGCTCCGCGGCCTGCTCGTCAGGTACGTGCGTCTCGCGCAACGTCAGGCCGACGCGTTCCTCGTGCCCCAGCAGTTTGTTGACCTTGATCAGATGATTGAGCGCCTTCCAGCGCTCGATCTTGTCCTCGGTGCCGCCCGAGACCAGCACCGGTCGCGGGGCCATCAAGGCCACCAGGTCGACCAGGTTCTGCTTCTGCTCGATCAGTTCCTTGTAAAGCCCCGTCCGCGGCTTCGTGTCGTCCGGCACGCCACGCGGCCGCTGCCCGTCGATCGGCTTCGAAAAGTCATAGCCGATGTACCACGGCTCGTAGTAGTTGATGTTCCGGTTCGACTCGTCGAAGTCGATCCCGGGATCGCCCCACACCGCACACGCATAGCGCTCGTCGAACAGCGAGCCGAACATCGACCATTTCCCGCCGTACGACAGCCCGACAATCCCGATCCGCTTCGGGTCGACGTCCTCCCGCTGGGCCAGCAAGGTGTGGCAGTTCGACGCCACGTACGCCAGGAACCCGAGCGGCTGGCAGCCGTAGTCGTGGCCGATCCGGATCAGCGCCTCTCGCGTGTCGCTTCCCGATTCATTCCCGCCCGGCGTGCCGATCGACAACGTCAGGTAGCCGCGCTTCGCCAGTTGGTATCCATAGTCGTGATGACCCTTCAGGCCGGGCTTCAGCCCTGCACTGGTCAGCGGTTCGTAGAACGGGACGAACACGGCAGGGAACGGCCCCTCGCCATCGGGGACGAGGAGATAACCGTGTGATTCCAGCGGCTTCTTCGCATCGGCCACGGGGGATGACTGTGTGGGCAGGGGAGCGACCTGCACGACGACCTGGTGCTGCGTGAAGTTCTCGCGATGCTCGCTCTTCACGATTCGCAGTTCGGGCTTCGCAAGCGGGGGCGGCCAGTCGCCAAGCCGCATCCGCCACTTCCGCAGGATCTGCAATCGACGAGCAGGCCAGTCGGCGGCCGACTCCACCTCGCCCCCCTCCGGCTTCGCCAGAGGCGACTCGTAAACGCCAAAGTCACTCGCCATTTCTTTCGGCGGCTCGAAATGCGGGGCGAGTTTCTCCCAGGCGGCCTTGACGGATGGCTCGGAGGCGGCGCCCAGGGGCAACGCCGTGATCAAGGCGAAAGTGAAAAGGGCGACGCGACGCATGCGGCGACTCCACGAACGGCGCTGAAAAAGACGCGATGACGAGAACGGACGTCTTCCCGCGTTGTCACCGATTCCGCGCAGAAAGTCGAGCGAGAGGACACACCGCCAGCACCCAGGCTGCGGCTCTGAGCGGCCTGGGTGCCGAAGCAATGCGTGATCGTTGACCCACGAGACTGATTCGCAGAACGAACATCGGGCGTTCGATCTCAGCCATCTCACAAGATCGTGTTTCTTTCCGACGATCGCCGGCAGACGCTGCCGCGTGGCAGACTCCCTTCGAGCGTTGATGCTCAAGCCGCATCTGTGCGTTGCTGATTCAGCATTGATGCACGCGTTGTGATCCGGCACCCAGGCTGCTCAAAGCCGCAGCCTGGGTGCGTCACTCCGGGTGCGTCACTCGGCTTTCGGCAGCAGCGCCAGTTCGTCGGCGATCGTCCGCATGGCGGCGATGCAGAAGTTGATGTGCTCATCGAGGTCGACGCCAAGATCGGCCGCGCCGTTCGTGATATCCTCCCGCTTCACCGCGGCGGCGAAGGTCGACTGCTTCAGACGCTTTTTCACGCCCTTCGCGTCAAGCCCTTCAAGTCGTTGCGGGCGGACGAGGGCGCAGGCGGTGATGAACCCGCACAGCTCGTCGCAGGCGTAAAGCGTCTTGTCGAGCCGCGAGACGCGGGGGTAATCGGGAAGATAGTCGGCGTGCGACTTGATCGCGTAGATCACGTCATCCGGGTAGCCGCGTTCCTTGAGGATCTGGGCTCCCTTGAGGGGGTGATCGGGCGGGTTCGGCCAGCGTTCGTAGTCGAAGTCGTGCAGCAGGCCGACTGTGGCCCACTTCTCCGGATCCTCGCCGAACTTCACCGCGTACGCTCGCACCGCCGCCTCAACCGCCAGCATGTGGCGGATGAGGCTTTCGCTCGTGGTGAACTCGCGGACGAGGGCCAAGTTGGCATCATGACTCATGCGCTGTCCGCCGGCATATGGCATCACGTTTCGGCCCAAGGGAACGTTCCGGCCATGCTGAGCCGCGGGACTTTCCAAGGAGCTATCGTGCGATATGATCGTTCAGCAGTGAATCACCTGTCAAGAACGATTGTCCTCGGAGTCGAAGGGAGCTGTCGTGCCCACAATTCGCATGATTGCGACGCTCGTCGCAGCGGGTGGAATCGTCGTGAGCTCCGGCATCGCAAAAGAGCCCGCGCCGCCAGCACTGACGCCCGACCGGGTCCTCGGCGAATGGTCGCAGCTGGTCGAACTCGGGAAGCCCGGCGACATACTTCTCGTCATGACCTTCCGCAAGAGCGGCATCTGCCGGATTGATGCCATCGATCGCATGACACGGAAGAAGCCCGAAGGGCCGGATATTCATCTTCCGGGCGTCGGCCTCTGGAAGGTCGACGGACCGCACTTGCTAATCGTCTGGGAGAAATGGAGTCCGGCACGTCAAAGACCGATCCAGAGCGAGGAGAGGCTGCTCGTCGAGACTCTCGACGAAATGCAGATGGTGACGCGGATCGTTCTGCCGAATGACATCGACACGAAAGTCGAATCCAACCGATGGACACGGCACAAAGGGTGGGATGACGCGGAAGAAGCGATGTCGGCTGACTCGCCGGTTCCTTGATGTGGAGGTCATGCTCGCCAAGGCAACGGCGTCGCGAGGCTGGGTCTAAGACTTTGCGAAGGCCCGGTTCGTACGCGCGGATCCCGGGCTTTTCCTTCGGTCAGAACCGGCCACCCGGAATAGTTGCTGGCATGTGCTCACCCCGCCTTGGCAAACCGCTTCGACGCGAGCAGCTCCGCGATCTGGATGGCGTTGGTCGCCGCTCCCTTGCGGAGGTTGTCGCTCACGCACCAGAAGGTGAGGCCGTTCGGGCTCGAGAGGTCCTTGCGGATGCGGCCGATGAAGACTTCGTCCGAGCCGGTGCACTTCGAGGGGAGCGGGTAAAGCGAGTTGGGCAGGTCGTCGATGACCGTGATGCCGGGGAACGCGGCGAAAAGCTTGTGGGCTTCCTCCACCGAGACCGGACGGCCGAGTTCGACCGTGATGCTCTCGCTGTGGCAGTTGGCGACGGGAATCCGCACGCACGTCGGGCAGACCTGGATGCTCTGGTCGCCGAGAATCTTGCGGGTCTCGTAAACCATCTTCATTTCTTCGCTCGTGTACCCGTCCTCCTTCAGGCCGCCGATCTGCGGGATGCAGTTGAAGGCGATCGGGTGCTTGAAGGCCGAGTATTCGTAGTCGGCCCCGCTGAGATGGGCCTGCGTTCCTTCGTGGAGTTCCTTCGTGCCGGCAAGGCCGATGCCGCTGACCGCCTGGTAGGTGGCGACCACCACCCGCTTCACCTTCGCCGCGTCGTGCAGCGGCTTGAGGGCCATCACCATCTGCGTCGTCGAGCAGTTGGGGCTGGCGATGATTCCCTTCGCATTGAGGGCGTCGTCGGGGTTCACTTCGGGGATGACGAGGGCGACTTCCGGCTTCATCCGCCAGTAGCCCGATTCATCGATGACGGTGGCCCCGGCCTGCACCGCGTACGGCAGGTACTTCGCCGCCACGTCGTCGGGGGTCGAGGCGATGACGAGATCGCAGCCGGCGAAGCACGTGGGAGTCAGCTCTTCGACGGTGTAATCGCGTCCCTGGAAGTGGAGGGTGCTGCCGGCGCTGCGGGCGGAGGCGAGGAAGCGATACGTTTTGACCGGGAGTTTCCGCTCTTCCAGAAGCTGAATCATGATGCGACCCACGGCGCCGGTGGCGCCGATGACGGCGAGCGTCTGGAACACGGCAGAAGACCCTTACGTAATTGAGGCAGAAACAGAGCGCGGAACGGGAAACGCCCGGCAGAGTCTCGCGCGGGAAAAAGGTTCGCGGTAATCTGACGGGAACAGACGAACGCGTGATTATATGGCCGCGGCAGCGGTTTGTCTGGTGAAGCGGTGCGATCAAGGCGTCGCGTGTCCAGAGATTGATTCGATCCGCACGGAGATCGCTCGGCAGGGCCGTCTCGTGCCGAGCGATCTCAAGTCGGCCCCTCTTCCCGCATGCTCCAGAACGGAGATCGGCCGTTCGCAGGACGGAGCCACTCACCTCACGGGTCATTGGGGGGCGGCGGGCGCGGGGGCGGGGACTGGAGTGGCTCCCGCAGCAGCGGGGGCGGCCGGCGGGAGGTCGTTCGCGGGGACCGAAGGGGTCGTCGGCGCTTCGTCCGGCGGCAGGTCGAGCGGTTCCTTATCGGTCGATTCGGGAATCGCGGGCACCTTCGACGGCTTCGGGAACGCGCCTTCGGGAATCTCGCTGATCGTGGGGCGGCGATCCGCCTCGGCCAGCAATGAATAGATTGGTCGGCCGCCGTGCTGCGACGGGCACCGTCCCCAATACTGCTTCTTGTACGGGTTATAGAAGTAGTAGTGGTCCGGGTCCTTCGGATGATAGACCACATAGTGGTGCTTGTAGCCGGCGTAGTCCTCGTGGGGCTTGTAGTAATAGGTGCGATAGCTGTAGCCGCCGCGCGGGTGCCGCTGCCATCCGGAATAATACTGCCGCACCTGGAACCCGCCGACGGCCATACCGGCGGCAGCCGTCATCAGAAGTGCCGCCAAAGTGACTCGCTTCGCGACAGACATGTTCTCGCCTCTTCGAAGGACTTGGAAATCACATCCCGCCAAAGAATGCCGACCTCAATCCGCCAACGCAAGGTGAAGTGAAATCGCCCGGGATGCGAGCGACTTCGCGCGGTCATTCCCGGCGGACAACTCACACAACGAAGCCGCGAGGCGTTTCTTCCCGGGATTTTCGACATTCGAGTTAACGCCCGGCGTCACCTGAATCGGACGACGCCGGGTCGGTCATATCTCGAAGGGAGGACCGCGCCGCGGCGGCGAGCTTCAGGTAGTCGGCCCGCACCTTGTCGAGGTCGTCCTCCTCGAGTTCTTCGAGGTCGAGCAGGGCGTTATGCGCCCCTTCGATCGCCCGGATCAGTTCATCCAGCTTGACCTGCATGGCCCCGGTGTCGCGGTTCTGGGTGTTCTGGATCAGGAACACCATCAGAAAGGTGATGATCGTCGTGCTGGTGTTGATCACCAGCTGCCAGGTGTCGCTGAACCCGAAGAGGGGGCCGGTGACCGCCCAAACGACAATCGTGGCGGTGGCCAGCGCGAACGTGGCCGGCCGACCGGTGGCGTGTGAGGCCCACTTGGCGAATCGCGTGAACCAGGGTTGATTGCGCATGCGACCTTCTACCGTTTGCGAGAGGAGTCTCTGGCCGTTCGACGTCCCGTAGCATGTCTGTGAACGGCACCATAGCGGGACGCACAGGCTTTTAGGATTCGACTGCAGCCAGACTGCGGCTGTTGCCACTGGATGCAAGTTGCGACTATGGTGTCCACAAGGACATGAACAGAACTTCTCCCGGAGAGATCCTCATGGCTTTCCGTGACGGTCGCAAATCGTTGGGTTCGCGAAGATTCCATCTGAATGTCAGTGCGGCAGGTTTCGGCATTCTCGCGATGCTGGTGGCGGCTTGGCAGGGACCCGCTCCGATGGCTGTCGCGGCGGAATTGTCGACTCAGTCCGGCGATCCGGCACCGGTGCCGCCGGCCGCGGAAGTCAAAACGGCGCGGCCCAAAGTCACTGAAGAGCTTCAGGACGCTGTCTCCGCCGCGACGACGCCCTCTGCAAAAACGAAGCTCTTGAACAGTCTCCTGTCCGAGTCGGCCTCATCCGACTCCACCGATGCTGCACGCTACGCGCGGCTCCTGGCCGTCCGCGATTTGTTCGTGACCCACGGCGAGCCGGAACTCGCGGTGAAAGCAGGCGCTTTGCTGGCGCGGCAGTTCGAGGTCGATCCGTGGGAAGCGCGAAGGGAGCCGCTGCAGGATCTGGTGAAATCGGGAAGCGTTCCCGTGCTGCTTCGCGTCGTGGAAACCGCGCTGCGAGCCATGGACGAAGCGATCCAGGCGCGTGCGTTCGACGCCGCCCAGAAAGTGGGGGAGTCCGCCACGCAAGCGGCCGCCAAAACCAAAGACGCCGAATTGCGGAAGTACGTGACCCCACGAGTAAAAGACGTTGCGGCGCTCAAGAAGGAATGGGCCCGCATCGAGTCGATCACGTCGAAAGACCCGTCGACTCCCGAAGCGAAACGCGAGTTCGGCCTGTACCTGTGTGTGTTCGAAGGGCACTGGGAGGAAGGGCTCGCGCTCCTCTCGGAATCGGACGACGAGAAGCTGGCAGAGCTGGCGAAACAGGAACTTCAGCATCCGGCCGGCCCGAATCCGCAACTGGGCCTCGGAAATGCCTGGTTCGACGCCGCCGCACAGCGCAAGGGGGCGATTCAAAGCGCCTTCCGCAGTCGCGCCGGCTATTGGTTCGAAAAGGCGATGCCCAGCGCCAGCGAAGCAGACTGGAAGAAAGTCTCGAAGCGGGTGCTGGAGTGCCCCTATCAGGAGGGTCACCGTTTTCTGCCGCGAACCATCACGCTGGCGCTGGGACCGCAGGCTCAGTATGAGATGAGATTGATTCCTGCGGGAACATTTTCGATGGGGCAGGCCGGCCAGGGGCACGAAGTGACCCTGACGCGTCCCTACTACATCGGGACGACCGAAGTCACGCATGCCCAGTGGCTGGCTGTCATGCAGCAGCTGCCGACGAATCATAAGGGTGACCCTCGCGTGGCAGTGCATGGCGCTGACTGGTACGGCGTGAAGAAGTACACCGATGCCCTGCAACAGACCAAGTGGGGCGGTCAATATCGGTTTCGACTTCCGACGGAGGCCGAGTGGGAATACGCCTGCCGGGCCGGCACGACCACCGATCACCCCTGGGGAGACTCTTCGGAGTTAATGTCCGAATACGGGTGGGTGGCTCCCGACGCAGGTATGGCGCCTCGCATTGTCGCTCAATTGAAGCCGAACCGTTACGGGCTGTACGACATGTTGGGCAACATGTGGGAATGGACCGGGGACTTCTATGAACCTTATCCACCAGGCCCTGCCGTCGATCCCACAGGCCCGGTGATCGCCACCGCCATTGCCGTGCGTGGCGGAAGCTGGCTCTATTCCCGCGAACACGCGAACTCATGGATTCGCCGCGGCGAGGACCTGACGCGAAGGGATCACTACTTCGGATTCCGATTCGTGTGCCAGATCCGGTAAAGGAACACTTCTGCGAGAGATCGTGCCCAGGCTCGACCTCGCGTGCACCGTGCTGTCGACCAGCGCAGCGCGAGCCAAGTTCATCCGCGCGGCAGATGCTCCTTCGGCACGATCAGCCGCATCGTGTAGGGATGGACCTGCATCTGCCCGGGACGCAGGTCTCCGGCCAGGGCGAGGAACTTGCGGGCGTCGTGCTTGCTCCAGCCGCAGCGTTCCTCGAGCCAGAGGATCATGTCGCGGATGGCCGTCCATTGTGCCGCCTCGGCGGGGCTTGCGGCGCCCATCGTGACGAGGTGCGTGGCGGTCTCGATCCGCGGGGCCAGGAGATTCTGGATTCGCCCGCGAATGATCTGCACCGAGAGCGTGACGACCGACCGCATCTCGCACCCGCTGACTTCTCCATCTCCCTGGTAGGGGTGGCAGTCTCCCAGGTACAGGAAGCCTTCCGGGACCGCGACCGGCAGATAGACGGTGCTGCCGGGACAGACTTCGGGGACATCGAGGTTGCCGCCAAAGCGGCCGGCGGTGCCTGCGGTGGGGACTTCGAGGTGCGGGGCGGTGCCGATGCAGCCGATCATTGGCCGCGTGGGAATGCGCACCGCGTGGGGGCCAGCGGCGGTCTGCATCGTGTAGGTGACGTGCCCGTCGCGGATGTCAACCAGGTCGGTCACCGGTTCGTCGAACCAGTCCTGGAGGTGATAGAGGACCGGCCAGTAGCCGAAGTAGCCCAGCGTGTCGCACTCCATCGCCCGGATGGTCACCGCGAGCACATCGCCCGGCTCGGCCCCGCGAATCGCGATTGGCCCGGTGACGGGGTTGCCGTAGTAAGGTCCTTTCTTGCGAAGCGAGAGGACATACTCGGCGGTGACCGTCTCGGGCGTGCGTGTCTGGCCGGTGCGCGAGTCCTCGGTTTCGACCTGGAAGGTCTCACCGGGATCGACCGTCAAAACCGGCTCGAGGCGGCGGTCGAAAACGTAACTGTACTTGTCGCGGGTGACGCGCTGCATGAGGAAGATCGAAGAGGTCAGGAGTCCGAAGCGCCAGCAAGGACGAGACGCCAACGACGACCGCTGGCGTAGCGAGCCTGCACGATACCCGCAATCGGCGGCATCGCCATCCCAGCGGCCTCGCGCCGGACGACACTCTGTTTCGGGAGCATCCGTGATCTGGTGGATCACCAGTTCTTCATGACGATCGGCCCGCAGATCTCATCCGCGGCGTTTAACACGGCTTTGCGGAAGAGACAAAGGCATTCAACAGGAGCAAGCAGAGGGAGCAGAGGAAATCCAGGTGTCGAATGACGTCGAGGATCTGGCATGTGACATGAGTTCTTTCACCTCTGCTTGTCTTCTCTCTGCGTCCTCTGCTTGCTCCTGTTGAATGCCTTCCTGCTTTGGATCTCTCCGAGTATCCGCGGTGAACGAAGCGCTGTCGGGCGACAAGTGCCAAAAGCATGCATCGACGCACCGACATCATTGGTGGGCTGCGCCCGATCAACCCCCCTTGCCTGATTTCATTGCGGCCGCGTCACCGGAGCGAGCAGATTCGCATCCCGCGCCAGCAACCATCGTCCGTCGACCTTCCGCAGCACGGTCAGCGTGTGTCCCGCACGCTCCATCGACTGGCCTCCATCCGGCGGCGTCACCTTGACGGACAGTTTCGTCCACAGGAAGGCCCAGTCGCCTGCCACCTGGATCTCCTGAATATCGCTCGTTCCCTCGATCTTCGGCCCTGCCTGACCCGATGGGGGCCGCGAAGCCGCCGCGAACTCTTCTTTGCGCATCGGCGCACGGCCCGGGATGAGGAACACGACGTCGTCGGTCATCAGCCCCAGCACCGTCTCCACATCTCCGGCGCGGGTCGCCGCCATCCACGTCGCCACGAGTTGGCGAATCTGATCTTCATCGCTTGGCATGATTCCCGTTCCGTGACGTTCCAACCACCGACGGATTCATCCCCGCCGCACCGTCGATTACCCCGCCGAAGGAGATCTCTCGTAAACGTAGACCTTCGCGTGCTCGGCAATCCGAAGCTTCGGTCCCACGAACCCGCGGCGACGCAGTTCCCGGCTCAGCCAGCCCATCATCACCGCGTGCGACACCACCAGAATATCGCCGTCCGACTGGCACAATCGATCCGCCACGGCCGTCACACGCCCCAGGAACTCGTCGCGACACGCCCGCTGCGACGAGTGCCCCGTGAGCCACGCCAGCCGCAACGCCCACCACCACGCCCAGGCAGGCATCCGCACCTTCCCCTGGCCGAAGCGGGCAAACTGCGGCTCGCGAAGCAGGGGAGTGTGCTCGAAGGCGCCGGGAAAAACCGTGCTGGCGGTGATCCGGGCCCGCGGAGAATCGCTCGATAGACACATCGGCCAGTCGATCCCCCCGAGGTCGAACGGCCCGGCGGTAGTCGCGGCCAGATCGTAGCGATCGCGCCAGTCCAGCAGATCGCCCGACGTCAGCCATCCGCGCGGAAACGCCTGTTCGACAGGAAAGTGACGCAGCAATCCGATGCGCATGACTCGATCGCGATCAGTCTCACTCGAATGTCAAAACCGCGATGCCCATCATAAGCGCGGGCCGCCCGCTGTCATGTCTCACGACGCAGTAGGGCAGGGGAGCCCTCCGTTCGGAGCCTGCCCTACATCACGGCCCTACATCACTGAGGCATGGTCAGCCGGGGAATCGGCGGTTGAGGGCGGCGCTCGATGAACCGCTGTCGCCGGTCGGTGGCGAGGCACGACGCGGGGCGGAACCAGGGCTGGCATCCGATGCAGTTGACGTCGAGGCACGGGCAGTAGGCGATGAGCGAAGTGCAGCTTCGATCTTCGAGCTCTTCGCAGACGGCGTCGTGCGGGTGGCTGCACGGGAGCATGGTGCATCCCGTCGTCGACAGGCCGACGGACGCGAGCAGCCACAGAGCGGATCGCAGGGTCGATCGCATCTCAGTCCTCCAGTCGCATCGGGACGCAATCGGGATGGGCGAACGAGTCGGCGTCGATGGCCAGGACCGCCCGGCGGACAGACTGCGCCTGGTGGTACTGCAACTGGGCGATCACGGCCGTCATGCGGGCGTCGAAAGTCGCCTGCTCTCGGATGTTGAGCAGCAGGAGATCGCTCCGCTGCAATTCGAGTTTGCGGAGTTCGGCCTTCTCCAGCTGGCGATTCAGTTCGACGGCCTCGACGGCCCGCTGGTGCGTCTGCCAGGCCGCTTCCAGCGCGACATAGACGCTCTGCACCTCGCTCGTGATCTTGTTTTCGGTAAAGGTTCGCTTCGCCGAATTCTGGGCGAGCTTTCCTTCGACCGCCTGCATCTTTCCGCGCGCCTTCCGCCGCTGCAGCGGGACATCGACCTGAAGCGTCGCCTCGGTGGTCAGCGGCTCCTTGTCGTCGAACTTCTTGTAGGGGCTGTAAATCTCGCCAACGTCTTTCGACCAGTAGACGCTGGCGCTGACCGACGGCTCCATCATGTTCTTGGCCAGCGCCCGATCGACATCGAGCTGCTTCTGCATCACGATCAGCTGCCGCAACTCGGGCCGGTTTCGCAGCGCGATCGCGATGGCGTCGCGCGAGGC
>JADZEF010000212.1 GCA_020850695.1 Planctomycetaceae bacterium
ACGAGTCTTTCGCCACCCTCCGCGAAGAGCATAAGCAAACTCCCACGGTGTGTTGGATTTTGCTGCTGAATCAATTCGATCTTCCAGCCGCACGGACATGAAGTCATCTCCGATATGCGAGTCAAATCGCTTGACAATCGAAAGAACTTCATGCCTACGTTTTCGAAAATTTTCGGCAAGTATTTGCACTGCGGCAGACGCTGAAAGTCGAATGGCGTTCCTCTTCTCCCAATTTAAGTCGGTGGTGCCACAGATGAGTTTGAAGTTGTTTCGAGAATGCTCTTGAAGCGATGCTATGAAATCTGGGGAGTAAGTCTGTGTGTCATCGATTACTGCAACCGTCGGCCAGCGAGTCGTGGCAATGAATGCCAATCGTTCGCTGTCCGACAACTTGGTGCCGACATCCGGTCGAACTACGTGCCATCCGAGAGTGTTGTATTCGTGCGCCAACTGCCAAGCTGTGATCGACTTCCCGCAGCCCGAGCTTCCGGATATTTCCACGCTGTGCAGAGTCATAAGCATGTTTCTGGCTGCATCAAAATGAGGTAGGGTAGGACAACTGACTACGTCTCGCCACCCTAATCGTTCGCCTGCAATCGCAGCTTCAATACCACGCTGGTTGCCAAAGGGGACGGATCTCCATCCGGCTGACTCCGGTTCGGGCGTAAGTGCATTAGCAATAGCGTCCAAGGCTTCGCCGGCGTCACACTGGATCGCACCTTCTCCAACGGCGGATGGACCTATGCGATAAACTCGCCAACTCCTCGAAATCGGATCAATTACCTGATCCACGATGGTCTTGTCGCGTTCAGAGTATCCGACAATTAGAAGCGCACGTGGTCGCGCGGTCGCGAAGGATGCGACTGTGGCCGCTGTTGCTTGGTCGAGGGCACCTGGTTCGTGCGGCAAAGTCCACTTAGATGATGGATCGGTACAATCGCCATGTGGCTTCAGCATGGCGAAATGTTGGCGCGCTGGAAAGAACCCGTACTTGCGACGAAACGAAGCTTCGAGCAGAGTATCCCAGTTCAGAGAAAGAATGCCGACGATGCGTCCACCGAAAATGAGCCGTGATAAGGCATCATGCACTCGAGAGACATCACCACAGCGATTTCTGTTAAGATCGCATACGGCGGATTGGAATGTCCGCCTTCCTTCCGTATTTGCCGCAATGAGGCGAAACGCATGTTGCAGTCTGATGGGATCGTTCTGCAGGACGTGTTTTGCTGCCGATGGCGCTACTCCCAAGACCCGGCAGGTTTCCTCCAGCAAGTCGTCCGAGCTATCGATAGCATGCCACACTAGCGGTGCTAGATGGCCGGCGAGAGGCATTCCTGCCTGAAAGGATGCACCTGCTCCGAGGATGACAAATGCATCAGACGATCGGACGTCACAAATAATCTCGGAAAATGATGTAGGCATTGCGGTATTGCTGTGTGATTGTCACTTGCGAGATGAGGCGTATCCGAGCATCCGCGCTCAAGCGTTGTACTGCGGTAAAAGGTTGTCCCGGCTAATCACTCATCCTCGTCCATATCTCCCACATCCGCCGTCGCCATCGCCCGCGCCGGCTGCTGGAACGAGGCCCCCGACTCCACCGCCTCGATCGGCTTCGCCGGACGCACGATTCGCTTTCGCGGCGGACCCACGAAGTCGAAGTTGCTTTCGCCCAGGGCCGCTGTCATCGCCTCGCGGAACTCGTCCGACGGCTTCACCCGCAAACCCGCCGGCCCCGCCAGCACGTACCGCACCTTCTGGTCCGGGTCCTTCTCGTCCACCGAATACACCACCAGCACCACGTCGGTCCGCCCGGGAAAGCGCTGCATGATGTCCCGCACCCGGGTCATGTCGTCCTGCGTGTGCAGCCCCCGCTGCAGCTTCACCGCCACCTGCCGCGTAAACTCCGCCTCGGCCTCGGCGATCGTGTAAAGCGCGTTCACCGTCACGTTCGGCTCGCGGCCCCGCTTCTCCACCTTCCCCCTGATGAAGCACAGCGTGTCGGCCGTCACCTTGTGGCCAATCCGGGCGAACTCGTCCGGCCACATGATGCACCGCACCACCCCCTCCTCGTCTTCCAGGTCGAAGTTCACATCCCGCGTGTTGCCGTTGCGGTTCGCCTTCTTCACCTGCGCCTTCTTGATCGACGAGATCATCCCCCCCAGGAACACGTCGCTCCGGTCCTCGACGTACGGCAGGTCCCCCGTGCTGTGCTGCGCGAACTTCTCGAACTTCCCCGCACTCTCGGCCAGCGGGTGCGAGCTGAGATAGAACCCGAACACTTCCTTCTCGCTCGCCAGCTTGACGCGGTGCGACCAGTCCTCGGCCTCGGGCAGCACATCCGCCCCCGCCTCGGCCGCCGCCCCGTTCGTCCCCTGGGCCGGTGCATCATCGCCGAACAGGCTCTTCTGCCCGCGGGCCTTGTCGCGCTGCTTGGCCACCGCCGCCTGCACCGCCCGCTCGATCGCCAGCGTGTGCTGCTCGCGGTTGGGCCCGAAGATATCGAGCGTCCCCGCCTTCACCAGGATTTCGAGCATCCCCTTCGACAGAATCTTCGGATCGACCCGTTCCGTCAGATCGTAGATGCTCTTGAACGGCCCGTTCGCCCGCCGCTCGTCGACGATGGCATGGGCGACGTTCTCGCCCAATCCCTTGATGGCCCCCAGCCCGAAGATGATCTTCTCGCCGGCCGGCAGGAACTCGACGTCGCTCGAGTTGAGATCGGGCCGCACCACTTCGATGCCCATGCGGCGCGCATCGTCAACGTGTTCCGAGATGCGATCGGTATTCTCCATCTCGCACGAGAGGAGCGCCGCCATGAACTCGACGGGATAGTTCGCCTTGAGATACGCCGTCTGATAGGCAACCGCCCCGTACGCAGTCGAATGTGATTTATTAAACCCGTAACCCGCGAACTTCTCGATCATCTCGAAAAGCTCGGTCGCCGTCTTTTTGTCGAGCCCCTGCGTCTGCGAGCCCTCGATGAACTTCTCGCGGAACTCCGCGATCGTCTTCAGCTTCTTTTTCGAAATCGCCTTGATGCAGGCATACGACGACGGAAGCTCGATCCCCCCCAGGCGGTTGAGAATCCGCATGACCTGTTCCTGATACACCATCACGCCGTAGGTCTCATCGAGAATCTCGTCGATGATCGGGTGGACCTTCGGCGTCGGCATGCGGCCGTTCTTCACGTCGACGTACTGCATCACCAGCCCCCCTTCGAGCGGGCCGGGGCGGTACAGGGCTGACGTGGCGATGATGTCGTGGAACTTGTCGGGCTTCATCTTCGTGAGAAGGTCCCGCATCCCCCCCGACTCGAGCTGGAACACCCCCTTCGTTTCGCCCCGCTGCAACAGGGCGAACGTCCGCTTGTCGTCCAGCGGCAGCTTGACGGGGTCGATCTCCACCCCTTTGAACTTCTTCACGTTCTGCACGGCCTTGTGCAGAATCGAAAGGTTCCGCAGCCCGAGGAAGTCCATCTTCAGGAGGCCGGCCTTCTCGACCGTCGGACCGTCCCACTGCGTGACGAGGTCTTCCTTCCCGCTGATCGTCTGCAGCGGGATGTAATCGATCAGCGGCTTGTCGGCGACCACCACCCCCGCCGCGTGCGTCCCCGCACTCCGCACCAGCCCCTCCAGCCGCCTCCCGATGTCGATCACTTCCTTGATCTGCGGGTCCTTGTCGTACGCGTCCTTCAATTCGGCGCTCTCGTCGAGCGCCTTCTTGAGGGTCATCTTCGGATCTTCGGGCACCATCTTCGCGACTTCATCGGCCCGCGAGAGCGGAACCGACAACGCCCGGCAGACGTCGCGAATGACGAGCTTCGCCTTCAGCGTACCGTACGTGCCAATCTGCGAGACGTTCGCGTTGCCGTACTTCCGCTTGGTGTAGTCGATGACCGCCTGCCGCCCGTCGCGGCAGAAGTCGATATCGATATCGGGCGGCTCGGTCCGCTTCGGGTCGAGAAACCGCTCGAACAGCAGGTCGTACTGAATGGGGCAGACGTGGCTGAGCCCCAGCAGATACGCCACGATGGCCCCGACGGCCGAACCGCGGGCCCCCGCCGGAATGTCGTTCTCCATCGCGAAGCGGACGAAGTCCCACACGATCAGGAAGTAGCTCGAATACCCCATCTTGTCGATGACACCCAGCTCGAAGTCGAGCCGCTTGCGGTGGGTCTCGGTGATGTTCTCCCCGTACCGCCACTCCAGCCCCTTCAGGCACAGCTCGCGCAGGTACTCGGTGTCGGTCTTGTTCTCGGGGGGGCGGAAGACGGGGTAGTGCCGCGTCTTCAGGTCGAGGTCGATGTCGACGCGGTTGGCGATCTCCTGCGACATCGCCACCGCCGCTTCCTGGCCGGGAAACGCCGCATACATCTCCTCGGGCGTGCGGACGAAGAGCTGGTTGCTCTCCATCTTCATGCGGTTGGCGTCGCTGCGGAACGTCCGCGTGTTGACGCACAGCAGCACGTCGTGAGCCTCCGCATCCTCCTTGTTCAAATAGTGGGCGTCGTTCGTGGCGACGAGCGGCAGCCCCATGCGGTTGGCGATGTCGATGGTGCGGTCCGCACACTCCTTCTGAATCTGGAAACCCGCATTCTGGATCTCCATGTAGAAGCGGTCGCCGAAGACCTTCAGATACCACTGAATCAGCCGCTCCGCCTCGTCGGTCCGCTCTCCCAGCAGAAAGTCCGACAGTTCGCTCGACGCACAGCCCGACAGGCAGATCACCCCTTCGCTGTGCTTCTCCAGCAGTTCCTTGTCGATGCGGGGCCGGTAGTGAAACCCTTCCAGGAACGCCAGCGACGACATCTTGCAGAGGTTCTTGAACCCCGTCGCATTCTGGGCGAGGAGCGTCAGGTGATACGCCGCATCTTTCTGCTTGTTGGCCGAGCGGTCGGTGCGGTGCCCGGGGGCGATGTAGGCCTCGAACCCGATGACCGGGTTGACCCCCGCTTCCTTGCAGACGTTATAGAACTCGAGCGCCCCGTACATGTTGCCATGGTCGGTCATGGCGCAGGCGGTCATCCCGCTCTCTTTGACCTTCTTGATGTAATCGCCGATGCGATTGGCGCCGTCGAGCAGCGAGAACTGCGTGTGGCAGTGAAGGTGAGCAAAGGGACGCGGGTTGGCGGCAGGCGCCGCTTCCCCGCTTTCGGAAGAAACGACGATCGGGGCGTCAGCAACGACAATCGGGGCGTCAGCCATGGGGCTCCGTCCGGAACATGCAGAGAGGATTGCGGCTCAGCCGTGGGATAGCCTTCCAGGCCGTCATTGTGGCACGACATTCCCTGTCGTGAATTCGCGTGGAGCGGTTCGAACACCTCTCCACGAGAATCGAAGCGCATGGCGGAATTCCTGATCCGCCACGCCGCTTCACGAGACGGAGTCTCGTGCCACACGGACAGCCCGAGAGGCTGCCCCACGTCCCGACGCAGCACGCGTCGGCAGCGCCCGATGGGTGTGGCATTCGATCCGCTGGTTCAATTATGGCGGGAGCGAGACAACCTCGCGACGCCGCGCGCCGAGAATTCTCCGCGTCGGAATTCGTTGATTCGAGAGTCCGCGGATTGGGGCGGGGTGGAAAGGCCAAGTCAATGTGGGGGGGCTTGCAGCTTGCGGCAAGCATGTTTTTCTGGTCGAGAGACGCATGCTTCCCCAAAGCGGGAAGCATGGCACCCAAAACCAGACACGGACCATGCCACCCCGCCGTCGTACGAAGATCTTCAGGGCGGATCGAATTTCGGACTTGAGAAAGCGGCACTCCGCGCCGGCACACTCCCGTCTCGGGCGGTGGACGGCCTCAATCCGACTCCTCCTCCCAATCGTTGAAAAGCGCGGCGGACCAGCTCCGAATCTTGGCAGAAATCCCAGAACCAAGACAAAAGTCACATGCTTGCCCCGAGCTGCAAGCATGCCACCCCGCCGAGTGACACATGCTTCCCCAAAGCGGGAAGCATGGCACCCAAAACCAGACATAGACCATGCCACCCCGCGGCATTCTTGCGGAGTGGAGCGGGCAGACGTACGCTCAATTCGTGCGTAGCCTGGAAGACCTCTTCGCCACCGCGGAGCGTCCGGATCTCCCTCTCTTGGCCCAGAAGCGAGTCTGTGACGCCATCCTGCAGCGGGACTACGAGCTGAAGCCGGAGCAGCGGCAGCGGTTTGAGCAGGTCAGGAAAGATCTTCGGGCACGTCTCTCAGCGGCAGGATTCACGCGAGCGTGGACGGGTTGAAAATGGGGAACAGAAGTGCATAATCGCACCCGGCGTCCAGCGAGCATGCCGCCCGATTTTGCGACGCCCTGTAGTCGCATCGGAGATTGGCAGTGGTTCAGTCGAGTGGGACTGGAGATCCGCCGCTTGCGGATCTTCTGGTGAATCTGCCCTATGACGGCAGTGGTAGCCGATCAAGCAATCGGTTTTCGTTTCAGCACTCATGGGGCCTCGGCCTCGTTTTGAAGCTGCACGAAAAGCCGGGTGACTACTGCGTCCTTTTTGACATTCATGAGGACGTTGTTGCACTCAACAGCTCGGTCAATCCAACCGAAGCGGATATGTTTCAGATAAAATCGGATACGACGTCACCATGGACGGTCGCCGCTCTCACAAAGCGAGAAAAAGCCAAAGATGGCTCACCGAAGCCATCAATACTTGGAAAGTTATATACGCACTACGTCAGATTTCCGGGACACATAAAGTCGCTGTCCTTCGTGACGAATGCACCTTATTCGGTTCAACTGGAAGACAAAACCTCGTGCAACGACAAAGAAACGATTTGCATTTCAGAGATTGAGGCGACAGAACGTGCCATTGTCCATAGCACGATTGCGGCAGAGCACGGCGTATCAAGCCCGCCTGCGGGACTTGCGACTACCTATCTGGTCAAAACACCTCTAAGCGTGCTCCAGCATGAACAGCATACTGAGGGAAGAATCTCCGAGTTCCTTCAGAAGCAGGGCGATGGCACGATTCCGCCTGCCCCATTTCACAAGACTCTGCGTTCAGAGCTTCGTCGGCGAAACGATAAGGAACTGAAGCCAGCGACATTCGCCGAACTCACCAAGTACAAAGGGATCTCCCGTAGCGACATGGATCGCATGATCGGGTCGGTGCCGAGCGAACGTAAGATGACTGATTTGCTCGCGACGATCCGGCAGCAGCTTGTCCACGAGTCTTTCAACGTCCGAAATCAGGGGCAACTGAACGCTGAGGTTCGGAACTATCTCGCAAAACGCCTGGACGAAACGAATACGACCCTCGGCGATGCCCGCAGACGTGCAGCGAACGAGGTGCGGGATCTTCCGTCGGCGACGTTCAACTCAGCAACACCGGTGGCCGACGTGATCACCGCCGTCAGCCAAATTGAATGCAACGAGTTCTCTGCGATTCGGCAGGGTTTTTCTGATGTTTTTCTGCACGCCATAATCGCTGTGGCCATCTATGAGCACCACGAATTTCCGACGCTTGGTGAGGAATCTGCGGAGGAAGAAGCATGAAAAACTTGCTCTTTCACGAGCTACTACTGTCAGCCGAGTCGGAAAAAACCGCAAGAGCGGTACAGTTCGACCGGCACGTGACGGTGATAAAGGGAGTGAATGATCGAGGCAAGTCGTGCCTGCTCAAATCACTCTACACCGTCTTCGGTGCTCAGCCGAAGGTTGTGCATCCGAAATGGGAGGCACTGAATGTAACACTGCATCTTTACTTCTCGGTGGACGACGTACGTTACTCCATCCTGAAGGTAGGAAAGCAGTATTCGCTTTTCGACGCCGACAGTGCTCTGATTGGGACGTACGTCCGAATTACATCGGGACTGAGTCCAAAGCTGGCGGAGCTCTTCAACTTCAGGCTCCAGCTCACGAATGCTCGATCTCAGCAGCCAGAGCAGGCCACACCCGCCCTCCTTTTTTTGCCGTTCTACTTCGACCAGGATTCGAGCTGGGTTGAGAACTGGAATGCGTTCGAGCGGCTGAAGCAATTCACGACGTACAGGAAAGCAATTGCCGAGTTTCATACAGGAATCAAGCCAAACGAGTTCTACCAAGCCAAGAACGAAAAGATCCAAGCAGAGGGACATCGTGAAGAACTGAGGCACAACCGTTCGGTCGTCAATCGCGTGCTTGAAAAGATCGAAGAGTTGATGCGGCAGAACCAGTTTGATATCGACATCGCGTCATATCAGGCCGAGATCACAATCCTATTGTCGAGATGCAATGAGTTGAGGCTGGATGAAGAGCGGATCAAGGAAGAGATGGTTCTGCTCGATAGCCGCCGCCGTTCCCTTGAGCGGAAAATCCACATTACGCATGAAGCTGCGAATGAGCTAGGAGAGGACTTTACGTTTGCAGCGGAAAAACTGGACGACGAGGTAGAGTGCCCCATTTGTGGAGCACACTACGAGAATTCGTTTGTTGAGCGATTCAAGATCGCATCAGACGAGGACCAGCTACGCACAGCTCTTGTCGAAATGCAGCAGGAGTTGGAGTTGTGCATGACTGAAATCAATAAGCGAACGAAATTGACCGATCAGATTCAGAGCCGAGTCGAAGACATCAAGATGATCTTGGAAGCTCGTCAGGGGGAAGTGAAGCTCAACGACATTCTGCGGAGTGAAGGAAAGAAGGAAGTTCGGGGCGTGCTACGTGACGAGATGGACATCCTGAATCGTGATATCGGGCGAGCCGATCTCCAGGTGGAACGAGCCGATGATGAGATGAAGCGACTGACCGACAAGAAGCGAGTGAAGCTGATCAAGGATTTCTACCGGGAAAAAATGGCAAACTATCTGCAGCGGCTGGATGTCACGGAATTGGAAGAAAAGACCTACAAAGAGGTTGATTGCACGATCAAGGAATCAGGCAGCGACAAACCGCGAGCACTGCTTGCATTCTATTTTGCGATTCTCAAGACCATCGAGAAGCATTCGACGACCACCTTCTGCCCGATTGTCATCGACTCAGCGCGGCAACAGGAGCAAGACACGGGACATTGGACCAAGATGCTGGAATTCATGCGTGATGTGCGGCCATCCAACAGCCAAATGATCGTCGGACTCGTCGATGATCTTGATATACCCCTAGGTGGTCCGGTGCTGCATCTGACGGATGAGCGTCAGCTTCTGCAGCGAGATCAATACGAAGAGGTTGCGGCTCGAATTCGGCCTTTCATTGACCGCACCCTCGCCGACTAAATGCTTTTACGATCGCACGGTTTTCTGGCAGAATTAGTCCCGTAGGGTGGGCCGAGCCGCTTCGGCGCTGGCCCACAATCCTGCGGTGGCGATTTACGCGACGCATCGATCCTCTCTTCATTGATGGTGGGCTTGCGCCGAAACGGCTTGGCCCACCCTACATTGGCTACGACGCATTTCCGTCGGTCATTCGCCCCATTCCGGAGCGTTCCAGCCGGGCGTCGGGTTGGTTCCGCCCCTGTCGAGAGCGTCTTCTCCCCACTCGACGAACCGAGGGAATGACGACCATTCCCAATCCTTCACGCGGGCGACGAGTCCGTGCTTTCGCGGGTTCCCGTGGACGTCGTCGACGCACCGCTTCAGGTCGTCCTCATCACGGACGCCCGGCTCCCAACACTGTCTCCCAATACCGTTTCTGCCACACGCCGCGCTGCCGGTGCCGTCGCCGTGATTCGGACTGATCCCGCTCGACTCCGCCCCCGTCCAGCCAGGCCCGCGTGAACTCCTCCTGGATTCGACGCCAGCGAAGCGGAGAGCGGTCGCCCCCTTCCGGCAGGATTCCCACCGAGTGCCAGTGATCGGGCTGCTCTCAATGACCGGCAACGATTGCGGAACACAATACAGGGCGAGTTTCCGCGCCGATCGGGCTGGGCCGCGTGATCAAAGCCCGAACAGCCGCCTGAGCCGCAAGTCGCTCGATCGACCCGCGAGCTCGCTTCCACAAGACCGATTGCTGGACGCGCAGGACAACCTTCTGATGACGCACCCGCACTGGGCGTTGCGGGCTGCGGAACTGAACAGCTGGGTCTCGGACGGGTGCCTCGACGAACTTGTCGAAGCATCCCCCGAGGAGCGGGCCCGGATGGCAGAATGGGTGGCAGAGGACCCGGCCGTGCAGCAGTTGGCAACCATCGCCTGCACAGCGACAGCGCGTTGGGCGATATTCGACAGCTGACCCTGTGACGTCCTGGGAAAGTGCAGGCACCAAACCGCGGGCCATTATTTCGTGCAATTCGACGGTCTGACAGAATGAGTCAAGAGCCCCGGGGCGTGACCCCGCAATCGTCGACCGACGTCGATCTTGACGTGGAAATCTTTCTGGTGCGTCCCTGGCCTGGGGGCCGGGGCAGTTCGCGACGCGCGAAGCAAGACCTGTGCGGCTTCGCGTCCTTGGATGTGCGATCTGGCGCACTCTGTTTCTGGATTGCCATTGCTCACGGACAGAAGTGCGTCCGTCAATGGTCTCACACGGCCTCGACAGTGCATGGCGCGGGTTTTGCGGAACGATGCAAAGCGCGTTGCTCGGGCTTCGAACTGGAGCCGGGAGGAACAGTTCCTGCGTGCCGACTGCATGGACAGGTAGTTATACATTGGGGACGATTGCTCAAAGCGGGCAAGCTTCGAAGCAGTCGAAATGAACTGATGGGATATCGCGATCATGACCACGCGCAAGTGGATTCTGCTCGGAGCATGTGTCGGGATCGGTCTCTTTGCTTACTACGGATGGAAAGACTTCCAGTCGGTTGGACTTCCAGAAGGTATTGCTAGCGGCAACGGTCGCATTGAGGCCGTGGAAATCGATGTCGCCACGAAGATCCCCGGCCGCCTTGAAGCAGTCCTTGCGAACGAGGGAGACTTCGTCGTTGCCGGTGCCATCCTCGCCCGGATGGACGTGACTGCGCTCAGTGCGCAGCTCAGAGAGGCGGAAGCGGAGCGACAACGCGCGAAAACGTCGGTTGAAGCCGCACAGAGCGGAGTGACGCAACGGGAAAGCGAAAAGGCGGCGGCCGAAGCCGTCGTTCAACAACGGGAAGCGGAGTTCGACCTCGCCAGCACGAACTTTGCTCGCACCGAGAGCCTGTTCGCCAAGGCGAGCGTCTCGAAGGAGGAATTCGACACCAGACGTGCCGCCGTCTTCGGGGCCAAGGCGGCCCTCATTACGGCCAAGGCGAACGTCGCCGGGGCAAGTGCCGCGATCAGTACGGCAAAGTCGCAGGTCATCCAGGCGGAGGCCGCCGTGGGCGCGGCCCAGGCGCGGATCGAACGGATCCAGGCCGACATCGACGACAGCGTACTGAGGTCGCCGCGCGACGGCCGCGTGCAATATCGCATCGCCCAGCCCGGCGAAGTTCTCAACGCGGGAGGGAAGGTGCTGAATCTGATCGACCTCGGCGATGTCTACATGACGTTCTTCCTGCCGACTGTCGAAGCGGGGCGCGTTCGAATGGGGGCCGAGGCCCGGCTGATTCTCGACGCGGCCCCCAGGTATGTCATTCCGGCGAAGGTTTCCTTCGTATCAGACGTGGCCCAATTCACGCCCAAGACAGTCGAAACGGCCGACGAGCGGCAGAAACTGATGTTCCGGATCAAGGCGCGGATCGATCCGGAATTGCTTAGAAAGCACATTCGCGAGGCCAAGACAGGATTGCCGGGAATGGCATATGTTCGGCTCGACGAGAACGCGAATTGGCCTGAGAATCTGGAGGCTCGGCTCCCGGAATGACCTCTCGCGACTCCGACACTCCCGACCAACCCGGCCTCGCGCCCGTTTCCCGACTCGCGGATGTCGGCCTGCGGTATGGGCGGACGATCGCACTGGATTCGGTGAGCCTCGACCTCCCCGCCGGCTGCATGATCGGACTGATCGGGCCGGATGGGGTCGGCAAGTCGAGTCTCCTGTCGCTCGTCGCAGGTGCCCGCCGTGTGCAGACGGGACGCCTCGAAGTCCTCGGCGGCAACATGTCGGATGCGGGCCACCGCAGAATGGTCTGCCCGCGGATCGCCTACATGCCGCAGGGGCTCGGGAAGAACCTCTATCCGACGCAGACGGTCTTCGAGAACCTCGACTTTTTCGGGCGGCTGTTTGGCCACGAACGCACCGAGCGCGAGCGCCGCGTCGCCGCGCTTCTTGAGAGTACGGGACTTGCCCCGTTCGCCGGCCGCCCGGTCGGCAAGCTTTCCGGCGGCATGAAACAGAAGCTTGGTCTCTGCTGCGCGTTGATTCACGATCCGGAGCTCTTGGTCCTCGACGAGCCGACCACGGGCGTCGATCCACTCTCGCGCCGCCAGTTCTGGGAACTGATCGATCGCATTCGCAGCAATCGACCCGGCATGAGCGTGCTGATTGCCACCGCCTACATGGATGAGGCGGCGCGGTTCGACTGGCTCGTCGCCATGAACGACGGGGGCGTGCTCGCAACCGGCACACCAGCGGCACTGCTCAATCGGACCGGGACGAGATCGCTCGAAGGTGCCTTCGTCGCGTTGCTTCCCGAGGAGAAGCGCGGGGGAGCGCGCGAGGTGGTACTCCCTCCTCGCCCCGTAGAGGAAGTGGAAGTTGCCATCGAAGCGCAGAACCTCACGATGCGCTTCGGCGACTTCGTCGCCGTGGACCAGGTCAGCTTCCGAATCGAGCGGGGAGAGATCTTCGGCTTCCTCGGTTCCAACGGGTGCGGCAAGACGACGACCATGAAGATGCTGACGGGTCTGCTTCCTGCCAGCGAAGGTCAGGCCTTGCTCTTCGGAAAGAAGGTCGACGCACACGATCTCAGGACGCGTCGGCGCGTCGGCTACATGTCGCAGTCCTTCTCGCTCTATGCAGAACTCACGGTGCGGCAGAATCTTGCCCTGCACGCACGGTTGTTTCAGGTACCGCGAGAGGAGATTCCGAGCAGGATTGTCCAGTCCGCTCAGCGGTTCGGCCTCGAACCGGTCCTCGATGCCCTTCCGTCATCGCTTCCTCTCGGATTGCGCCAGCGGCTGTCGCTGGCGGTGGCCCTGATCCACCAGCCCGAGTTGCTGATTCTCGACGAACCAACTTCAGGCGTGGATCCCGTGGCGCGCGACTCCTTCTGGCAACTGCTGATCGATCTGTCCCGCCGTGACAGGGTCCCAATCTTCATCTCAACCCATTTCGTTAACGAAGCTCAGCGCTGCGACCGCATCTCGCTGATGCACGCGGGACGGGTTCTGGTCAGCGATACTCCCTCCAGCCTGGTCGAGCGGCGCGGCGCCACCACGCTGGAAGACGCGTTCATCGGTTACCTCGAAGAGGCAGCCGGGGAAGGCCGGCCCATCGATTCGGAGCGGCAGATTCTCGTTGGCCCGGCTGCGTCGCGGGACAACCCGAATCCGGTGCCCGCCGTCCCCGTCCGCAGCGGGTTCACTCTGGGACGGATGCTGAGCTATGCCCGTCACGAGGGACTCGAGTTGAGCCGCGACCCGATTCGTCTCACCCTCGCCGGGCTGGGGACGTTCATTCTGATGTTCATCATGGGATATGGAATCACCATGGACGTGGACGACCTGTCATTCGCCGTGCTGGACCGCGACCAGACGACTCTCAGCCGGGATTACGTGATTGGCCTGGCGGGTTCGCGCTATTTTATCGAACGTCCGCCGATTTCTGACTATGAGGACCTCGACCGGCGCATGCGATCGGGTGAGATCAGCATGGCTGTCGAAATTCCTCCAGGATTCGCGCGGGATGTTGGCCGCGACAGACCGGTGGAGATCGGTGTCTGGATCGACGGCTCCATGCCGATGCGGGCCGAAACAATCCACGGCTACGTGCAGGGGATGCACTCGCTGTGGCTGTCCGAAAAGGCGCGACAGACCCTCGGCCAGCGCCATCTGGCAGGCCCCGCCACGATCGAGATCCGTTTCCGTTACAACCCCGATGTGAAGAGCCTGGTGGCCATGGTCCCGGCCGTCATCCCGCTGTTGCTCCTGATGATTCCGGCGATGCTGGCGGCGCTCTCGGTCGTCCGCGAGAAGGAGCTCGGTTCGATCATCAATTTCTACGTCACGCCGACGACGCGTCTGGAGTTCCTGCTCGGCAAGCAGCTTCCGTACGTCATCCTCGGGATGCTGAATTTTCTGCTGCTGAATGCCCAGGCCGTGTTCCTCTTCGGCGTCCCATTCAAGGGAAGCTTTGCCGCGGAGCTGACCGGGGGGCTGATGTACGTTCTTGGCTCCACGGCGATGGGCCTCCTGATGTCGACTTTCATGCGCAGCCAGATCGCCGCCATTTTCGGCACCATGGTCCTGACGCTGATCCCCGCGGTCCTGTTCTGCGGCATGACGGATCCGGTCTCTTCCCTGGAGGGGGCGGGCGCCGTGATCGGCAGGATTTATCCGACCACCCACTTCCTCATCATCACGCGAGGAACTTTTTCCAAGGCGCTCGGCTTTTCCGAACTTTCTCACTCATTCATTCCTCTGCTGATCGCCATCCCGGTGCTGGTCGGACTCAGCGCGGCGCTGCTGAAGAAGCAGGAGGCCTGACGATGAGGGGCGATAATGTCCGGAACCTGGGAATCAAGGAATTGCGGAGCCTCTCCCGCGACCCGATGATGATATTCCTGATCGTCTTCGCCTTCAGCGCGTCGATCTACACCGCCTCGACAGCGATGCCGGAAACGCTCAATAAGGCTCCGATCGCGATCGTCGACGAGGACCAGTCGCCTCTGTCGGCGCGCCTGGTCGGCGCCTTCTACCCTCCTCAGTTCCTGCCGCCGACGATGATTACCCAGACGGAGTTGGATGCCCGCATGGACGCCGGGCTCGACACCTTCGCTCTGAATATCCCGCCCGACTTCCAGCGCGATGTCCTTGCCGGTCGCAGCCCGGCCATTCAGCTCAACGTCGACGCAACGCGCGTCAGCCAGGCATTCACCGGCAGCGGCTACATCCGGACGATCGTCAATCAGGAAGTCCAGGCGTTCGTCCAGCGTTACCGCTCGACGACGACCCTGCCTGTCGAAATCTCGGTGCGCGTACTCTTCAACCCCGGATTGAACAAGTCGTGGTTCACGGCCGTGATGAAGCTGATCGACCAGGTCACTCTGCTGTCGATCGTGCTCACGGGAACGGCGCTGATCCGCGAGCGCGAACGGGGCACGATCGAGCACCTGCTGGTGATGCCTGTCACACCGCTGGAGATCATGGCAAGCAAGGTCTGGTCGATGGGGTTCGTCGTGCTTGCTGCCTGCGCGCTCTCTCTGACGTTGGTCGTGCAGGGACTGCTTCGCGTCCCGATTCAGGGCTCGGTTCCCTTGTTCCTGTGCGGGGCGGCGCTGCATCTGTTCGCCACGACCTCGATGGGCATCTTCCTGGGGACATTCGCGCGCTCGATGCCTCAGTTCGGCCTGCTGCTGATCCTCGTGATTCTGCCGATGCAAATGCTTTCCGGCGGTTCCACTCCGCGAGAGAGTATGCCCGAGGTGGTGCAGTTCGCGATGTGGGGTGCGCCGACAACTCACTTCGTGCTGCTGGCTCAGCAAATCCTTTATCGGGACGCGGGTCTCGAAGTCGTCTGGCCGCGATTCCTGTCGCTCACGCTCATCGGCGCTCTTTTCTTTGTGACCACACTCATCCGCTTCCGAAGCACGATCGGCAAAATGGCATGATGAATGTGATACGCGGCGGCGCTCTCACAGCCGGAAGGCATAGGGTGTCTCGCGACACAGTCGCTTTCCCGTTGTCGCTCTTGCCGCTGCCCGCGTCGGCGTTCACGACCGAAGCGGCAACGACAACGGCAAGTCTGCTTCAATCAACTTTCGCGTGCGATCGATGCGTTTCCTGCACAAGCTGCCATTCAACCGCAGATTACGTCGATCTTTCTGAATGTGCGAACCCTCGTTAGTCGTGTCCGGAAGAACGTCTGCTTGCCGAGCAGGCGGTGATGACTTTTCGTTCGCTCAAGAATGCCTGCCTCACCGCCCCCCATGGCAAGGTTCTGGCCGCCGGTGAGAAGCTGGCCGTCGAGCAGGGGCGCGAACTCACTCGCCGCACCCTCGAATCGGCTCTGCAGGCCGAGGCCGCCGATCTCGAAAAAAAAAAGCGGCCCCGGCCGCACCTGCACGTGCGGATCGCCCCGGCGGCACGGAGAATGCAAGCCCCGTTCCGTCGTGACATCGGCCGGAACGCTGAAGCTGGGGCGGGCCTATTTTCTTTGTTCGCCGTGCGGGGTCGGCGGATTTCCGCTGGATGAGCGGCTGGGTGTCTCGGGACGCTACTACTCCGCCTCGCCTAATGTTGTGGGTAGAGCCGGTGAAGCTTGCGGCGGGCGTCGTCGCGGGTGAATTGCCAGCGGACCTTCGGCAGCGGCATCCCTGCTATTCGAACGGCTGTGGGGAAAGGCCCCCGCCGCAATCGCAGTGGCCGACGCCACGCCCGGCGATGCACCGTTGGGATCCCTGGATCCTGACGCGCGGCGGGAACGCATCCGGCAGATTGCCGCGCGATTCGGCGTCGATCTCAATGACCCGCCAAGCGGCGACGTGAGCATTCACATCCCGTCCGACCGCCGCGGCGAATCGGTTGCGATCGTCGAAAGCGACGGATGGTACGGCTCGCGATCTCCAGACGACGACCCGTCCGAACTGGCGCGAGATGCACAAGTAATGCCTTTGCATCCCGCGAATCCCCCGAGCCTGAACGTGCATCCCTGAACACTGTTAGTGCCTCAGTCGGCAAAACCAACCGCCTCCCGACACTTCGAAAGGCCCCCCTTGAACCGGCTCTCCCCCGATCCACCCCCCGAGCAACCCGCGGCCACGGTCGAGCGGATCGAGGAGCTCATTCACGAAGTCCGCGGACACCTCGATCGAGTCGAGTCTGTGATCAAGTCCATACCGAAAGGAAACTTGCCGATGCCTGCCGACTTCAGCATGACCGTCTTCAAGAGGGACGGGCGAAAGTATTACGAAGCCCAATGGATCGACCCTGTCAGCGAGAAGAAAAAGACCAAGAGCACGAAGTGCGTCACGAAGCGGGACGCCGATCGCTTCGCCGGAAAGCTGGCGGCCGAGTTGCGCGAGGGACGGTTCAAGGCGAAGAACCGCACGACGTGGGAGCAGGTTTGCGACCGATACGAAACGGAAGTTCTGCCGACCCTGTCGAAGCGGACCGCGTCGAAAACGGCGGTCGTCATCAAGGCCATCGACCGCATCATCGCCCCGAACCTCATCACGTCCCTGAACGTGAGCGAGATCAGCCGGTTTCAAGCGGGACTGCGGGAGCAGGGCGCGGCCGAGGCGACCATCAAAGGATACCTGGCCTACCTGCAATCGATTCTCAGTTGGGCGAAATCCCAAGGGATGATCGAGACCGTCCCGCAGATCACCATGCCGAAGCGGACGGGAACGATGAAGGGGCGGCCGATCACTCTGGAAGAATTCGATCGGATGCTGTCGAAGGTCCGCAGCGTCGTCTCTCCCGAGATCGTCCCGAACGCGACGGCAGAACAGAGGCTCGCCCATGCCGATCTCTGCGACCGCATCACCGCGTCGTGGGAGCACCTGATGTGGGGGCTTTGGTGGAGTGGGCTTCGCATCGGGGAAGCGGCAATTCTTTCATGGAGCGACGATCGGCTTCTCAGTGTCGACATGACCGGACGCTATCCGGCGCTCCGGTTTCAACCCGAGGGGCAAAAGGCAAACCGCTACGAAGAGTCTCCCGTGGCTCCCGAGTTCGCCGCATTCCTGGCGGAGACCCCCGCGGCGGACCGACACGGTTTCGTCTTCAATCCACTACTGAAGAACGGCCGCCGCGCCTCTCTCATTCACGCCCTGTCGATCACGATTACCGCCATCGGCGAGGCTGCGGGCATCAAGGTGGCCGAGAAGTCGACTCGGAAGCGGGACAAGGACGGCAATCCACTCCCCGCAAAAGTGAAGTACGCCAGCGCTCACGATCTCCGGCGCTCATTCGGATTTCAGTGGTCGTCGCTCGTCATGCCGGCGACCTTGCAGCAGTTCATGCGACACGAGAACGTCGCCACGACGATGACGTTCTCCGCGGGCCGGAACGCCGAGGCCGCGGCGGATGCGGCATACGAAGCCCTCGCCCGCAAGAATGGCAAAGTTACCGACACTTCCGCTAACATTGGGTTTCCGGCCGATCGGTCGCAACCCGCCTCAGTCGCTCAATCCCCTGTCAATGAACAGCTTTCGTAAAACCCGTCCGGTCTTGTCGTGTCCGGCAAAAATGCAGTCGGACTGCAATTTCATCCCCTCATCGTCTGCATCGGACATGCAGGAAACGTCCCGCACGAACGTGGAACTCGACCGACAGTCGCTCGCTCCGCATCATCCAGCGTACGGAGCCTTCCGTCGTTTCCTCCTGATCGGACTGATGTCGCTGGCTTCGATCGCAGGGTGTGGCGGCTCGGCGAAGGAGTTCCAGCCGTACGACCAGGCGCAGCGAGCGCCGGGCCTCGGCGAACAGGGTCCGCACCAGGGACACCTCGTCGATATCGACAACGGGGCCCACTACGCCGAGGTCGTGCTCGACCCCGCCACGCGCCATCTGACGCTCTATGTCCTCCAGAGTGATTTTCTGAAACTGCAACCGATTGCACAGAATGAAGCGGCGCTCGATCTCGTCGAACGACGACCGCTCGCCGTGGCTCTCGCCCCGCAACCACAACCCAACGATCCGCCGGGGCAGGCCTCGCGGTTCGTCTCCGCAGATCCGCTCCCGGAAACCATCCGCACCACCGCCGACCTTTCGGGCCTCCTCAAGCTGACAATCGACGGCAAGCCCCACGTCAGCCCGCTTCAGCGCGACGATCATCACCACGGCGGCCCCACGCATTCGCATCCCCCGGCCACCGCATCGGTCAGTGCCGTCCTGCCCCAGCTTGCGGTTTATTGCGTCCTGATCGTTGTGGCTTCGTTCGGCGGCGGCTGGCTTCCCTCGCTGATGACTCTCACGCACACCCGCATGCAGGTCCTCATCAGCCTGGTCGGCGGACTGATGCTCGGCATCGGCTTGCTGCATCTGCTTCCGCACTCGGTGTCGGAGACCGGGTCGGTCGATTCCGCGGCCCGCTGGGCGATGTTCGGCCTGCTCACCATGTTCTTCCTCATTCGAACATTCCACTTTCACCAGCACGGCGTGGCGGAAGTCCCGACGATCGAGTTCCCCTCGAGCCTCGCCTCGGAGAAGCAGCACGATCACGATTGCGGGCACGACCATGATTCCGGCCATGCGGCGGCCGCCGAGAAGGCCGTTCCCTCGACGACGCCTTCGCTGCCGATCGTGACTCTTGGCGCAGCGCCGCAGGTGGTAAACCCTGTCACAGCGCCCGCCGCGCCCGCAACGCACAGTCACGGACACTCGCGCAGTCACCACCACGGACATGGCCATCATCACGACCACGATCATGACCACGGGGGCCAGCCAAATGCGCTCAGCTGGATGGGAGTGGCGGTCGGCCTGGGGCTGCACACGGCGATCGACGGCATGGTCCTCGCCGCCAGCATGCAATCGGATGCCGCCCACCTGCCGAAAGGCTCACTGCTCGGACTGGCGCCGTTCGCCGCCATCGTCCTCCACAAGCCGCTCGATGCGGTCTCGATCACGTCGCTCATGCGGGCGTCCGGCTGGTCCGCGACCTGGCGAAACCTGATCAACGCAGGCTTCGCGCTGATGTGCCCGCTGGGAGCGACTCTGTTCCTGCTCGGAATGGCTCAACTCTCGGGCAATACGACCGGCGTGCTAGGTGCGGCCCTCGGATTCTCGGCAGGAGTCTTCCTCTGCATCTCGCTGGGCGACCTGCTCCCCGAGCTGGAGTTCCACTCGCACCACCGCGTGCGGCTCTCAATCGCGCTGGTCATCGGCATTCTCGCCGCCTGGGCGATTGGTCTCATCGAGCCGGCGCACCTGCACAGCGCGGCGGGACATCACCACTGATGCAGATTCGAGTACGCAACGGGGTCTGAGGCGATTGGCCAGGTGTGCAACTCGGCGGACCAGATGGCTGCTCGAAGCGCTCTCACCGCCTCGCCGTCAATAGATTGCCGACGGTCGCCCTGACGGCACGCCGCCGATCTGACTGCGATGACCGCGGGATGCACTTCCACCGCCCTGCCGATGTCCGCAGGAAGGATTCGCCCCGCCAGAGCGCATGGCACCTGCCAGAGAAATCCCTGCGCCATCATGCTGTGCAGCAGATTCATTCCGAGAAAGTTGAAGACATTGCCGCTCGATTTTCCCCAGGTATCGATCAGGAAGCCCATGGAACCCGTCTCCAGCGCCCACTCAAAGACCTCCTGGAGAGGAGGTGAATGGGCTGCCTGAGAGTCGGCATAGGCGACCGTGATCCAGTGGATGGGATTGAGCCGCAACGCGTCGAACCGCTGGCGGAGCTCGATGAGCTGCTCTCTCCACCGCGACTCGTGACCGAGGCCGGCAAGTCCGATCTTGCCCATGCAAACCCTCTCGGGAATGCGGTCGGCCTCTCGATGCTTCCAATCCAGTACTTCACCAAGAGCCACGCTCAGAAACGGCGGGTCGCCATACCACTCGTTCGCGATGTTCTGGACGGTTTCGAGCCCCGCGTACCCCATCGCTCCTCGAAGCGGCTCTTTGATATCGAGAATGTCGCTCTCCACCGCGGATTTGGCTTCCGCCGCATCCCTTACGCTGACCAGCAGTTTTGGACGAGGACGCGAACGGAGGAGTGAGGCGTGTTGTGGCGCGTACACGCGCGGCGTTTCGAGCTCGATCACTCCGACTCCAATCCCGGAATGACCTCGGGGATGCGCTGGACGCGGCCGTTGCGATCGATGCAGGCGAGCGTACTGCGGCCGGTGGTGAGGAGTTCGCCGTTGCGGCGGATCTCGTATTCGTGCTCGAGCTTCACCGGCGTGACGCGGGCGATCTTCGTGGTCAGCGTCAGCAGGTCGTCGTAGCGGGCGGGGGCTTTGAAGTGGCACTCGATCTTAACCACGACCAGAAAAAGCCCCTGCTCTTCCATCACTCGGTAGCTCCCCCCCTGGGCGCGGAAGAGCTCGGTGCGGCCCATCTCGAAGAAGACGAAGTAATTCGAGTGGTGCAGAAAGCCCATCGCGTCGGTCTCGGCGTACCGGACGCGAATGTCGAGATCGTGCTGGAGAATGGTCGACATGGAAGACTCGGTCCTTCGAAGTTTGGCCGGGACTGCGCCCGGCCCGCGGCCCGCTACTTTAATGGACCCGCAAGCAATCGGCCAATCATCGTCGACGGTGGCGACAGGCCGCCCTGGGTGCCAGACGGCGAGCGGCAGGCTCCATCACTCGGGAAAACTCCCTACGCCCATGGAACTGCTGCACTTTTTTTCATGGCTTTTTGACAATCGCACCGATAGGATGCGTCCATCGAACTGCTTTCCGCGGTTCTTCAGGCGTTCGCCGCATCTCATTCTCGTTCTTCACGGCCGCGCCTCAACCTTGCCCGCTCGATTGCACCATCGAGGGTTCCCATGGCCATTCAGGTCACCTGCGATTCCTGCTTCTACACATTCCAGGTCAAGGACGAACACGCGGGCAAAAAGGGGAAATGTCCTGAGTGCGGCGAGCCCGTTCCGATTCCCGGTCGGGGATCGAAATCGTCCGGGTCGCGTTCCGCCGCCCCGGCGCGCTCCGCAAGTCCGAGACGTTCCTCGTCCCGGCAGGAAGAGAGTGGCTCAAATCAGGGAACGCTGATTGCCGCGGGAATTGCCGGCGGAATCGTCGTCGTGGGTCTCGCCTTTTTCCTGTTCCTGCGCTCCGGCACCCCGGCCCCTGCGGCAGCCCCCGCACAGCCGGTGGCCACCAATATCGCTCCCGCTCCCCCAGTCTCGAATCCAGCCGTTGCGCCGCCAGTCGCTCCAGTCGCTCCGGTCCCCAACACCGCGACCTTGACCTCGCCCGCCACAACGCCACTCGCGTCCACGGCCGCTCCGCCCGCCGCCAGTCCGTCACCGTCGACTCCGGCATCCACCGCCGCGACAAGCCCTGCCGCCGCAGCGTCCTCCGGCCGAAAAGAATACCCCTCGGTCGCCGATCTGATTGAAGCCGTGAAACCCGCGGTTTGCCGGATCAACGTCAAGATGTCGGATGGCGGAAGCACCGGCTCGGGATTCGTCATTGACCCCAGCGGAATCGTGGTCACGAATTATCACGTCATCGAAGGGGGCGAAAGCGCCGAAGTCGTATTTCCCGATAACACGACGGCATCCGTCTCGGGATACCTCGGACTCGATCCGAAAAGGGACTTGGCGGTCTTGAAGATCAATCCGCCGGCCGCCGGGCTGAAGTCGGTCAAACTTGCGGAGGCCGAGCCGCGCCAGGGCGAAGTGGTCGTCGCCATCGGCGCCCCGCTGGGGTTCAGCTTCACATCCACCAAGGGGGACGTCAGCAGCATGCGAAAAGCCCCCGAGTTGCCCGAAAGCGAACGCTTCGAGGGGACCTGGGTTCAGACGTCAACGCCGATTTCGCCCGGCAACAGTGGCGGTCCGCTGTTCAACATGTATGGCGAGGTAGTCGGCGCGAATACCATGTCGATCGCGGCGCCCGGGGCGCAGAACCTCAACTTTGCGACCTCGGCCGAGAACATCCGGAAAGTTCTGGACAGCAAGTCCGCCAATCTCATTGCCATGAACCCCAAGGCCGCGCCCCCTCGTGAAGCGCGAACGCGTTCGCGCAATCCGAACGCCGTGACCGATGAGACGAAGACCACGCGCGGAAAAGAGTTGCTGCGGGACGTCAAGGAGGTGCTGGTGCTCGACCTCGACATCAGCCGGCAGATCAGCAATCCCCGCATCCAGGAATACGTCACGACGCAGGCGGAACGCATGTGGAAGAAGGCGGGGGTCGAAGTCGTTCGGCGGACGAACGCGCAGGCGCACATGATCATCTTCATCCGCTTGAAGGCTTCGGGAACGTCCTCGTCGGCCAACGTCGTCGAGGTCGAAGCCCGAATCATGGTTCGAGACAAGGAAGGCCGGTGGAACCTCGTCTACGACAAGACGGACGATTGTGGGGCCATGTCGCAGATCGCTTTGACGAAGGGGGATATCCCCGCGCGGACCGGCAAGATGATCCAGGAGTTCTTTGCGAAGATTCCTGCCGCCATGGCGGAAGCGGACAAGAACTCGGAAGAGAAGCCGGACACCGGCAAGAAGACGGAATCGAAGAAGAACGCGTCCGCGAAGTGATCGCGGTTAAGCTTTTGCTCCGGATGGACCCTGGCTGACCCCCCATCATGTCGCTCGCCGCACTGGCACAGGTCTATGACGAAGTTCGACGGCTGGCCGTGGCGGGGAGCGCCCTCGCCGCAGGCGACTTCCGGCTGAAGAAGCTGATTCCGCCGCTGGAGAAGTCGGGGGAGAAAGCGCCGGTTTTCGCCAAAGTCGCCCAGGCGGTGCAGAAGCTTGTCGACGCCGACCAGAGAGGGTCGGCCGCGGCTCTGCTCGAGCTCAACTCGCTGACGACCGCCATCCTCTACACCCAGGGCGAGACAGGACGGGCAGGGGAGTTCAAGCCGATCGTCTCGTCCAACATCGGCCTGACCATCGCCAACACCAGCGCCCGCACGCTCAAGCCGCTGCTCGAAGCGCTGACGACCACCGGCTCGGGCCGCCTCGAAACGATCAAGGAAGCCCACGAGCGCGGAGCCTTCAAAGACCTTCGGCTGATGAAACCGGCGTTGAAGGCGATCGACGATCCGTACCCGGAAGTCGGCGAGTTCATCGTCGAGCGGGTTCTCCCGATGTACGGCAAGCCGATCTATGCCGAGGTCAGGGCCGGGCTCACGCTCAAGGGAAAATCGAGTGACGGGAGACGCCTCAAGTTGCTGCACCGGCTCGATCCGGAAGCAACTCGCGAGTTGGTCCAGCAGGCTCTCGACGACGGTTCGAAGGACGTGAAGCTGGCGGCGATTCAGTGTCTTGGCGGTTCGACAGACGCAATCCCCTTTTTGCTCGAACAGGCAAAGGCCAAAGCCAGGGACGTGCGTCAGGCGGCACTCGAGTCGCTGGTCAGCTTCACGGAAGACTCGGTCCTTGACGTTCTGGAGAAGACGTTCCTCTCGGACGATGTCTGGATGCTGCGTCGCGGACTGGCCAACAACCCGAGCCCGCGGCTGCGAGCGTTTGTCGTCGCCGAGATCCGCAAATTGTGCGACGAGATGCTCGCGGCCGCCAGCACAGGGAAAAAAAAGGACAAGAAGTACGTGCCGCCGCTGGCCCGTTTTCGCGGCATGCTCCACGGGCTGTCGGGACGGAAGGATCCCCCTGCGATCGATCTTCTGGCGAGCCTGTTCGACCAGCGGGATCAGATCATCCGGCTGGACGAGTCGGACGACGGAAGCGATGCCATCGCCGAAGTGCTTGACCTCATGCTGTTGACCGATTCCAAGCCGCTGCTGCAGTCGATCGCCAGGGCCACCGATTCATTGAGAGCGACCCACATTCACTATGCGCTGATCGCTGCCGCCCGCCATTCGTCACCAAAGGATGTCTACGCGAAGTTCGCCCCGCTTTATCAGGCCCGCACCAAATCGAAAGGACGCTCCAAAGCGTCCGAAGAGACCAACCTCCGTTCCGAACAGATCGCCTGGGCGATCCGCCAGGGAGTTCGCCGGCGCGATTCCGATTTCGAACATGAGTTCGAGGATGGCACTCCCAGTCCGCGCTTCGAAGTCGATCCCCGCTGGCTGGACGACGCGATCGCACTCGACGACTTCGATCTCGTCCTGGAGCTGGCAAGGCCGGGTCATCAGGGAGTCGCGACCTACTTCAACGCGCGCGTCGATGCCGCCCTCAATGCGAAGAAATTCGATCCCGATTACGAACTGGAGGAAGTCCTCGACAAGATGATCGAACTCAAGCATCCGGACATCGTCGACAAATTCGTCCTGATGCTGAAGAAACCCTTCAACCCGGCCCGCAGCTGGTATTGGGCGCGAATCGCCTCTCGCATCGTCCCGAAGCTTCCGGCAACGGCCATCCCTCAGCTGGAAGCCCTGCTGCCGGAGATCAACGAGAAATTGATGGAAGCAATTCTTCCCAGCCTGGACGAGTTGAAGCAATCGGCCGCGTCGAAGAATTGATCGGCGACCCGCACTCGTGTCCGGTTCGCAATCCCGTTTCATCGCTCGAAGTTTTCCCTTCGGACCGATCGAACAATTCCCCTTTCCGGCGCTGCGACGATTCCGAGACAAATCCTCTCTCATCCTGGATTTTGAAGATGTCCAAAAGGAAGTCGACGGGAGAAGAGGGGGCCGCGGCGACGGCCTCAGCCAGCGAACCCTCGGCGAATGGTGCGACGCCGAAGACCGGCTCAAACCTCCTCCGCGATCCGGCCGAGTCGCTGTTCGCTCGGGAGCTGGAAACCCTGATCAAGGCCGATAGAGGAGACCGTCCCACGGGGTGGCGAATGTCGCCTCGGGCGGTCCACACTTACATCACGGGCGGCACCTGCGGGGACGTGAAGATCACCCCGAAATACATCGGCCAGCCGCGTCTGGTGGAAATCGCCATCTCGACGCTGGTGACCGACCGGGCGCTGTTGCTCATCGGCGAGCCGGGGACGGCGAAGTCGTGGCTGTCCGAGCATCTCACGGCGGCCATTACGGGAGATTCGTCGAAGGTCGTGCAGGGGACGGCAGGGACGACCGAAGAGCAGATCCGCTACACCTGGAACTACGCGATGCTCATCGCGCACGGGCCGAGCCCCGCGGCGCTCATCAAGAGCCCCGTGTTCCGGGCCATGGAAGAAGGAAGCATCGCGCGGTTCGAGGAGATCACACGGTGCGCGTCCGAGGTTCAGGACGCGATGATCTCGATCCTTTCGGAGAAGCGGATTTCGGTCCCCGAACTGGCGACCGAAATCCCCGCCAGGAAAGGGTTCTCGGTCATCGCGACCGCCAATACCCGCGACCGCGGCGTGACCGACATGTCGGCGGCCCTCAAGCGGCGGTTCAACATCATCGTGCTGCCGACGCCGAAAGAGCTGGAGACCGAAATCGACATCGTCCGCCGCCGCGTCCGCGAGCTGGCGACGAACCTCGACCTGCGGGCGAAGGTCCCGACCGACGAGGCCATTGAGAAAGTGGTGACGATCTTCCGCGAGCTGCGGACCGGGCAGACGCTCGACGGCAAGAACAAGCTCAAGTCGCCGTCGGGAGCCCTCTCAACCGCCGAGGCGATCTCGCTCCTCGCCAACAGCATGGCCCTGGCCGGGAACTTCGGCAACGGCGAAGTGCAGCCGCACGACGTCGCGTCGGGGCTGCTCGGCGCGATCGTCAAGGACGAAGAGAAAGACGCGATCGTCTGGCAGGAGTACCTGAAGAACGTGATGAAGAAGCGCGGAGCCGAGTGGCGGCCGTTGTATGCCGCGTGTGCGGACGAGTGACCATTCCATGGCGAAAAAGTCCGCACAACGCACTTCGCCCGAGGCCGTATCCGCCGGCGATGTCCACGTCTTTGGCGTGCGGCATCTGTCGCCGTCGGGTGCGTGGCACTTGCGGCGGTATCTCGACGAGGTGAAGCCCGAGCTCGTCCTGATCGAAGGGCTTGCCGACGCGAACGAGCTCATCCGCGACATCACCCGCAACGGGTCCGAGCCGCCGATCGCCATTCTCGCCTACACCGACTCGCTCCCGGTCCGCACCCTGGTCTACCCCCTCGCCCGCTACAGCCCCGAGTACCAGGCGCTCTGCTGGTGCCGCGAGAACGACGTCCCCGCACGCTTCATCGACCTTCCCTCCGACATCTTCCTTGCGCTGCAGGATGCAGGACAGCCGGAGGATGAGGCCGTCGCTGGTGAAGAAGATGAGGGCGAGGGAGACGATGTCGAATCCGACGCTTGCGGCGTAGCGGGCGATGCAAGCTCGAGCGACGCGGACGCGCAGGAGACGGGGGACGACGCGGACGACGAGCCGCCCCCCGGCTCGGACGAACTCCCTGCTTCTCTTTACGATCGCTTCGCCCAGCTGGCCGGCGAGTTCGACTACGAGACCTACTGGGAACGGAACTTCGAACACAACCTGAGCGATCAGAGCTATCGGCTGGCGTCGTATGAATTCGGCGTCGGATTGCGGGAGTTCGATGACGCCGCGCCGAAGTGGCGAGCGGAGAATCTCGTCCGCGAAGCCTGGATGCGTCGAAAGATCCGCGAGGCGATTGCCGAGGGGTACGCACCGAACCGAATTGTGGCCGTCGTCGGCGCCTTCCACGCCCCCGTGCTGGGGGCCGCCCATCCCCCCATGACGGACGAAGAGCTGAAACTCCTGCCGCGCCGCGGGAGCAAGCTCACGTTGATGCCCTATTCCTATTTCCGGCTGTCGTCGCAGTCGGGATACGGGGCCGGCAATCATGCTCCGGCCTACTTTGAGTTGATGTGGGACGCCCTCAACCGGGACGATCTGCCGGAGATGCCCACGCGTTACTTGTCGCTGGTCGCCCGCCACCAGCGCGACGCCGGCACGCATCGCTCGACCGCCGAGGTCATCGAAGGCGTCCGGCTGGCCCGCACACTCTCTGCCTTCGCCGGCGGCACGGCCCCTACGCTGCGCGACCTGCACGACGCGGCCGTCACGCTCATCGGATATGGGGATGGCGCGTCGATCCAGGAAGCGCTGGCCCGCGTTGACGTCGGAACGGCCATCGGGCGGCTGCCGAAGGGAGTCAGCCGCACATCGATCCAGGACGACTTCGAGCGCGAGTTGGGGCGGCTCAAGCTCGACAAGTACCGCACCAACGTCAAACAGGAGCTCGTGCTCGACCTGCGTGAGAACCGCCGCGCGAAGACGG
>JADZEF010000213.1 GCA_020850695.1 Planctomycetaceae bacterium
ACGTTTCCCGGCAACGACGACCAGCCCCATGAGGATTCGACATCCCGCATCCCGCGGTCGTAAGAGCGGATTTCTGCATTGCCTGTTGTGGTGGACTTGAGAGACGCCGCGAGCATCAGTACGTCGAAGGCGTTCCATCCGATAGCCCAGCGCCGCGAGGCCCGGCGAGCGCAGGCTGGGCGGGGCTTACTACGCCCGGCCGCAATCCGAAACCGATTGTGTGGGTTGATCCTTCGGCGGGAGTCGGCTCGTCTGACCACCGATTGCGGCTCTTGCCGTCCTCGCTCGTTTCATCGAACGTTTTTCACCGCTCCGTGGTGAAGCTTTCGTTGATCGTATTGACAACTCGATCCCGATGAGCCGCTGACGATCCGGCGACTGAGAGGCACTCCTGGAATGAGGCGCGCACTCGCCTGGTTCAAGCGGCCTTTCGAACCTCAGGGAGCGGCCGCGCCTGAGCGGCTGCAACAATCCATTCCTGAACCTCCTCGAGGTCGGGCGGCTTGCTGTCGCGCAGGACGCGTTCCCCCTCGGGAGACATGCAGAACGTGTCGACAAGGTCGAGCAGGGCCTCGGGTTCGATGGAAAGAAGATCTTCGGATTCCGTGATTCCGCACGCCACGAGGATCTGGACGTCATGGCCGCGGAGCTCGGGCGTGCGGATCATGAGGGCCGCCTGCTGCTGCCATTCCATCAGGACGTCGGCGGCCATCTGCTTCTGGTTGAGCCGCTTCGCCAGCGCGTCGATATCGGCATCGAGAAAGTCGGCCACGGTCCGGATGCCGGCGGCCTGCAAACGATCGGCGGTCTTCGGGCCGATCGAGGGGGCCTCGACGATCGGATCGTCCATGTCGAGGTAGAAACGCGGAGCACGTCCTGAGTTCGCCTTGGCTGGCGCGGCGGTTTCACGAGACGGTTCGGAGACGGGTTTCTGCTGCGGCGATTTCGCGGCGAGCGTGACAGGTTCCGGAGCAGGAGCAGGCTTGAGCGTCGGAGCGGGCGGTGCCGCGGCAGGCGCGGACGGTTTTGTCTCGGCCACGTCGGAGGACACAGGCTTCTCCGGCCCCACCACCTTCAGTACGGCGGGGGAAGGCTCGTTCCGCGGTTTCGGAGTTTCGGCGACCGGCTCGCTGGGTGAGGGAACCGGCACCGGCTCGGACTTGCCGACGACCGGCTTCGGAGTTTCCAGCGTGGCAGGCGCTGGAGGGGCCACCGGAGCGGGCTTCGGAGCTTCGACCATTGCCGGCTCAACGTTCGGCGCCTCCGCCTTCGGAGGCTCGACCTTCAGGGGCGCGGGCTTGGCAGCCTCGACTTTCGGCGTTTCGACCTTCGGGGGTTCCGCTTTGGGCGGCTCCGCCTTCACCGGGCTCGGCGCAGCAACGACAGGTAGCGGATCTTTCGTCTTCTCCGCGGCTGCCGCAGCAATGGGCGGCTTCTGCGGTGGAGCAGCCGGAGCGGCCGGTTTGGCTTCGGTACGGGCGGGCGGCGATTCAAGCCGCGTGGCGACTCGCTTCGCCGACGCGGTTGCCTTCGCCGTCGCGCCGCCTGCGGGGGTGCCGCTGGCGTACTTGGCACCCGTTGGTCCCACCGGCTTCGCATCAAGGGCGGCTTCGGTTGTCTTCAGGACCTCGGTCGTGTGCAACTCGCGGATCGAGCGATCATCCTCGGACAGCGCGTCTTTGACGCGGCCGGTTGCCTGCAGTTCGCGGTAGGCGGCTTCGACGATCGCGCGTTCCTTGCCGTCCGCCATCCGCTTCGTCACGAAGTGAATCGGAATCGCCAGCGCGGACAAGACGCCGTCGAGCGTCACCGACGTATGGGGAGGATCCGCGGCCGCCTCACTGAAGCATTTCTCCAGAATGCGGGCAAAGCCCACCACGGCATGCCCGATGAGCCGGGCAATCCGGTCCTTGAACTCCTGGTCCATGCCGGCCGGCGGATTCTTCACGCCGACATGCACATCGTAATGATCGATCAACGGCTGATAGTGCGGGTGAGCCGCTTCGGCGCCCGCCGTCACCATCCGCGAGAGCCAGTCGGCCCCGCCCGGAACGGTCACCTCAGGCCAGCCGCCAAGATCCTGTAGCAGAATCTGACGGAGCTCGTCGTACCCCTGGGCGATGCTCCACTCGGCCGCCCGATGGATATTCCCTTCCGCGTCGCTCTGCCCCGTATGGAAGGGCTGGATCGGATCGGTGTAGTAGTGACTGAGCACCCCCGCGCGATAAACCGCCGTTGCCCAGTCCTCGCTCCGCAGTGATTCGAGCGTCATGGCGTACCACTTCGCCGCCGCGGCCACCGCCCCGCCCCAGTTGCTCTCCGCGACGTGCAGGACGTGATTCTTGAAGTCCTTGAAGCGGTCGTCCGGCGCTTTCGAGCCTTCGAGGTATGGCTCGATGTTTTTGAGAAACAGGTTCTGCCATCGCAGCGCGTCGGGACCGCGCAACTGCGTCAGGGCATCGAGCGCAAGCTTGTGGTGCGTGCTCTTGCATTTCCATGCAAAGAGAACGTTGAAAAGCAGCGACATGGAAGGGGGAGCGCGGGAGGAGGGAGGCAGAGAGGGGTATCGTCAGAAGGGAGCGGGATGCTGCCAGAAAATGAAGACTTCGGCAAGCTCAGGTTTGCGCACTCTGTTCAGCGTCGAATGAAAGGCATCTGACGCAAAGTCGCAAAGACCGCAAAGGAAGGCACGCAAAGTGAGAAGCAAGCCGGACAGCTTGCCGCCCTGCGCACTTGCTACCGAAGAAAGTTGCCTTCGGTTCAGGGAACTGGCCTTCTTTGCGTTCCCCCTTCGCGGTCTTTGCGACTTTGCGTCAGATGCCTTGATGCGATGCCTAAAACGGCACCGGCAACAGAAACGCCGGATGTTCGAAGAGGACCGCTTTCCCGTGCTCGCTGATGAAGGGCGTGAAGAACAGCAGGAACACGTACGCCGCAATCAGCGGCAGCATCAAAGTCCGGCAGACCCAGCGGAATCCGAACCAGGCCCGACGCGGCTTGGACCACGCCCGGTGATATGCCCAACCGGTCAAGACGCGGGCGGGGTAGATGCTGAGAATGAAGACCGGCGTTTCGAGCCAGAGGGCGTCTTGCGGGGGCGACACGATCTTGAAGAGGTACAGAGGCAGCGAGAGGGCGTAAATCACCAGGACCGCGATCAGCCACGCCAGCGGCGCCCGGCAGAAGAGTTCCCGCACCGGCCTCAGCTCGAACATCGCCCCGAGGCGATTCTCGGCCGCCATCCGCGCTTGCAGGAACGGCACCCACGCGAAGACGAGAATCAGCACAGCCCCGCCCAGCAATGTGGAGAGGACCTGGCCAGGCTGATCGGTCCGACGCAGTGCGGCAAAGAGGAGAGTCGGCGGCCACAGCCAGATCGCCGCACCGACGAACCCTCTCAACCCCAGCCAGAAATGGTGCGGCAGCCGCAGCCCGGCGATGAAATTCCGGACGCTCCGCTCGGCGGTTTCCCAGTAGTTCCGCTCGCTCCACCGCTGCCACAGCCACCGCACATTCTTGACCGGCCGGAAGAAGCAACCAAGGCTTCCGCCGCGGGCGAGTGCCAGGCAGAGATGAATTGCGACTACGCCCGAAATCACCCTGAGCAGAAACCGCAACGTCCGCGCCGACCCCCCTTCGGGGTCGATCAGCAGGGCGTCATCGGCCGCGTCCGCCAGCATCTGCAATGGTTTCAGCCACAGGGTCATCCCCAGCGCGATCGACCCCAGACGCGGAGCCAGATCGAGCAGCGGAAACATGAACCGCAACCGTCCCGTCCGTGCAAGCCGGCCTTCCGTCTCGAGCAGATAGCCCAGTGCGAGGAAGTTGACGATCGGAATCGCCGCGATCAACGCCAGCAGCAGAACCAGGCTGGTGATGCCGAAGAGCAGGCGGATAACCCACGCCGCGGCGCGCAGCGGGTGCTGCAAAGGGTGAGGGAACGGAGGGATATCGCCGACCGAATCGGTCGGAAGAAACTCGGCAAGTTCGAGAGCCTCGGACGACGCGACATGACCTGAGACGGACGGGACAGAAGGGGCGACAACCGGGGTTCCTCGAACAGGTTCTCCCCATTCCACGATTTCGAAAGCCTCCTGCACGTCGACACCGCTTTCGGACGGCGCAGCCCCTCCCTTCATCCATGACGGACGAGGGGGTGCTGCTTCGCGATCGCCTGGGAGAGTCATGCCTCATCTCGATGGGAGCGCGGTGGCGTTCTGTCCGGCGAATCCTGTTCCATGAAGACTGCTGCGAATCCTGCGGCGGCCCGCCGGAAGCGGTCTCTGCATCCGGACGATTTCTCGCCACGCCCAGACTTTACCCGATTCGTCCTCGCGAAGTTTCATCGACGACCTTGAAACGGAATCCCGCCCTTCAAGGTAGAATGGACGGCGTTCGATTCGTCGCGGCACGCCCCGCGGAAGCTCACGACCTGGTGTCCCTCGGCTTCGCCATGAAACTTCGAACCGTCGTCATCCCCGCACTCGTCGTCGCGGCCGTCTTCGCTGCCGTCGTCGGGGCAGCCCGCTCGACGGTGCGGACTCATCGGAACGCGCCGGCGGTGGACGCATCGGACTCTATCCGAACCGCGGCCGGCCAGATCGACGACTGGTTCGCCACCCGCTGGCGACGCGAAGGCATCGAACCGGCCGCCCCCGCCGACGAACTCCAGGTGCTGCGTCGGCTCTCCCTCTCACTGCATGGAACGGTCCCCTCGCTCGAAGAGATTCGCCAGTTCGAAGCCGACACCGGTCCCGACCGTCTGATGCGCTGGACGCAGCGGATGCTCCTCGACACCCGGTTCGCCGATTATTTCTCTGAACGGCTGGCGCGCGGGTTCGTCGGCGTCGATACCGCGCCGTTTCTCGTCTTTCGCCGCGACCGGTTCAAGGATTGGCTCGCCGGACGATTGCGCGAGAACGCGCCCTACGACCAGATCGTCCGCGAGATCATCAGCACGCAGGGCCTGTGGACGGGAACGCCCGCAAGCAACTTCGTGACGTCGGCGGTCGTCGAAAATGATGTCGACGAGAACAAGCTGGCGGGACGGAGCGTACGGATCTTCCTCGGACAGCGGATTGACTGCGCCCAGTGTCACAACCATCCGTTCTCTCACTGGAAGCAGCTCCAGTTCGAAGGGCTGGCGTCGTTCTACGGTCAGACGCAGGTCTCGCTCGCCGGCGTGGAAGACAAGTCCAGCGACAAAGGGGAGCCGATCGAGTACGCGGTCGAAGACCGCATGACGCTTCAGCCCCGCACCATCGAGCCCGCGGTCCCCTTTCATCCCGAATGGCTTCCGGCCGAAGGCTCACGCCGCGAGCGCCTGGCAGGCTGGATCGTTCACCCTGATAATCGCCGCTTCGAGCGGGCGATCGTCAACCGGATGTGGGCCTACCTCTTCGGTCGGCCGTGGCACGACCCGGTCGACGACATCCCTGATCCAACCCTCGACGACGACCTCCTCGATATCGCCGGCCGCGACTTCCGCGCCCACGGCTGCGATCTGCGACGGCTCATCCTCGTGCTGACCTCGACCCGTCCGTTCCGCATGGCCAGCGTGCATCCGGCGGGCGATGCAGACCGATTCGACCAGGCCCGAAGGGAGTGGGCAGTTTTCCCGATGACACGGCTTCGTCCCGAGCAGGTGATCGGCGGCATGCTACAGGCGGCCTCGGTTCAGACGATTAACCAGCAGACGCACCTCCTCTTCCGTATGATCCGCTTCTTCCGGGAGAAGAACTTCGTCGACGAATACGGCGACCTAGGGGTCGATGAGTTGGCGGAGCAGACGGCGACCATCACGCAGGCCCTGCAGCGGATGAACAGCCAGCTTTCGCGCGAGATCGTGCAGGCGAACCCGCTCAACGCCACGGGACGGATCGCCGCGATGGCCGGATCGGACGACAAGTGCCTCGAAGTCTGCTTCCTCGTCGCCCTGACTCGCCGCCCGACCGATGATGAGAAGGAAGCGCTGCTTCCTCAACTCGCCGGCAAGACGAAAGACGAACGGACGAACGCCGTGGAGGACATCCTCTGGGCGCTCTTCAACACCGAGGAATTCTCGTGGCAGCATTGAACTGACAGGTCATGAGTGTGGCACGACATTCCATGTCGTGAATTCGTGTGGAACGTTCCGTGAACTGCCCGTCTGCGGATCGATTGACTTCAACGGTATCTTTCGTTCTGCCACGCGTCTTCACGAGACGGAGTCTCGTGCCACACTGGCAGACTCTCCTGAGTTGTGCTGACAGGTCCCTCGCATGAATGCCATCGAACGTCGGTCGTTTCTCCAGGCTCTCGCCGGACTCGGGCTCTCGTTCGCGATGCCAGCACTCGAACCGCGTGCGGCGGAGCGGCGCGGACGGGCTCGGCAGAAGTCGCTCATCACGCTCTGGATGTCGGGCGGCCCCAGCCAGCTCGAAACCTGGGACCCGCACCCGGGAACGGAGATTGGCGGCCCGACGAAGGCCATCAAGACCCGCACCCGCGGACTCGAGATCGCCGAGCACTTTCCCCGCGTCGCCGAGCAGATCGACGCGCTGTCGGTCGTGCGTTCGCTCGTCTCGAAGGAGGGAGACCACGAGCGCGGCACTTACATGATGAAGACCGGCTTCCGTCCCGAGACGACGCTCGTTCATCCGTCGCTCGGTTCGATCCTCGTCCACGAAGCCCCCAACCCGCAACTGGAAATTCCGCAACACGTCTCGCTGGGCGAATCGCAGTGGCCGTCGCGCGGCGGTTACTTCGGCGCGCAGTACGACGCCTTTAAGGTATTCGACCCCGGCCGCGGGCTGCACAACATGCAGGCCCCCGTCGAGTCCGACCGGCAGGCGACGCGCCTCAAAAACCTCGACGTCGTGTCGAAGGCGTTCCAGCAGGGCCGGCGACTCCAGTCGGAGCGAACGCTGCATCAGCACACGCTCGAGGCCGCCCTCAAGATGATGCGTTCCGACCAGCTCGTCGCGTTCGATCTCAAGGACGAAGCCAAAGCGACGCTCGCCGCCTATGGAGACACGAACTTCGGCCGCGGCTGCCTGGTCGCGCGGCGATTGATCGAAAAAGGCGTGCGGGCCGTCGAAGTCACCCTGAATGGCTTCGACACGCACGGCAACAACTTCGAAGGGCACAAGACGCAGGCGGCGATCCTCGATCCGGCGTTCAGCGCTCTGCTCATCGACCTGAAGGAACGGCAGCTCCTCGATTCGACGGTCGTCCTGTGCGTGGGCGAATTCGGCCGGACGCCGAAGATCAACCCGCTCGACGGGCGCGACCACTGGCCGACGGGCTTCTCCTGCGTGATCGGCGGCGGCGGGCTGCGCGGCGGACTGGTCCTCGGCGAGACCGATCCGACGGGCCAGAAGGCCGAACCCTCTCAGCCCATCCCGGTTCAGAACTTGTTTGCCACGGTCCTCAAGACGCTTGGCGTCGACTTCACGAAAGAACTGATCACGCCAATCGGCCGCCCGATGATCTTCAGCCAGGGGCAGCCAATTGCCGAACTGCTCACGATGTAGTTCGACGATCGAGCGGCAGCGGCGTCTCTGGATGGGAACCACTCAGTGATTCGGCACCCCGGGTGCTCAAAGCCGCACCCGGGGTGCGACCTTCGCGGATCAGGCGCTGCGTTGCTGCTCGGGGTACTTGATGCGGCCGTGGTAGATGCCGATCAGCGATTTCGTCAGTGATTCCTCGATGATCCGCAACTCATTGAGCGTCAGGTTGCACTCATCGAACTGACCGTCGAGCAGCCGCTTCATGATGATCGCGTGGACGAGTCCCTCGATGCGCTTGGGGGTCGGCTCGGCGAGGGTGCGGCTGGCGCTTTCCACCGCATCGGCAATCATCATCACCCCCAGCTCGCGCGTCTGCGGCTTCGGTCCGGGATAGCGGAAGGCCGACTCTTCCACGTCGCGCTTGTGGTCGGGAGTCTGGTCGGCAAGGTTCTTCGCTTCACGGAAGAAGTACTCGACCAGCGTCGTCCCGTGGTGCTGCTCGATGAAATCGACCAGCGGCTGCGGAAGGTTGTGGCGGCGGGCCAGGTCGACGCCGTCCTTGACGTGCCCGATGATGATCAGCGTGCTCATGGCGGGGGCCAGGCTCTCGTGGCGGCTGGTCATCCCCTCGGTCATGTTCTCGATGAAGTATTGCGGCTTCAGCATCTTGCCGATGTCGTGGTAGTACGCCCCGACGCGCACGAGCAGGCCGTTCGCTCCGATGCGGTCGGCGGCCGTCTCGCCGATCGTCGCCACGGCGATGCTGTGGTTGTAGGTTCCCGGCGCGCGGCGGACGAGTTCCTGCAGCAGCGGGTGCGAGATGTCGCTCATTTCGAGCAGGCTGATGTCGGTCACCACGCCGAATGTCTTTTCGATGAACGGCAGGCTTCCCGCAATCAAATACCCCGCCACGAGGCACCAGCCGCCGCCGCGGAGCGCCGAGACGATCAGCGTCGAATCCTTCCAGACTTCATAAGTCGACTGGCTCTGAACGATCCCCAGTCCGCAGGCGACGAGGAAGTACGCGATGCCCGTGCCGAACCCGACCTTGATGATGGTCGAACGCGAGGCGACGCTCGACAGCGAGATGACGGCGGTCGCCACCGCGCTCATCAGGACGATGAACTGCGCCAGGTCGTCGCCGGTGGAGATGGTCACGATGAGCGCCAGCGTGAAGCCCATCAGCGTCGCCAGCACCTGGTTGTAGGCGACGGCAAAGACCATGGCGGTCGCCACCAGCGGAATCACTTCGGCCCGCCACGGGTCGTACGAGAGGAACCGGCCCAGGGCGATCGTCCCGACGAGGCACGCGAGATAAATGCTCAGGCGGCCGGCGCTCCGCACCAGCCGCGGTTCGTTATGCACGACGTAGTAACCGTTGACGGCTGCCAGCACGCAGAGCATCACAAACACCGTCAGCAGCCGGGCCGCCCGCTGGTCGGTCGTCACCGTCCGCTCCACGGCCTCATACTCGGCCGCCAGGACCGCCAGCGATTCTTCGTCAATCGGCTTGCCCGCCGGCTGCAACACGTTTCCCGCGTTGTACCGAATCGTCACCGGCTGGGTCTTCTCCCGGGCTTCGAGCCGGGCGTTCTGCGTGGCGGTGCTGTCGTACCGCAATGAGACGGTCGCTTGAGACATCAGCCAGCGTTCGAGCTGCGTCCGGATCGGATCCAGCCGCGGGTACTCGCGCCAGGCTTTTCCCAGAAGTCCGGTTTCGCTCAGCAGGGCAGGAAGCTGGATTTCATCAGGAACGGCCAGGAGCGACACTTTGTCGCTTCCCGCGATCAGAATATTGACGCGTTGTTCGCGGGGGATCTTGAGCCGCTCCATCTCGGCCGGGTCGGCCAATCCGGTCTTCCGGAGAGGTGAGATAAACCGTTCGAAATCGCTGACCAGGTCATCGATACGATTCCCCGCCATGCCCATCGGACCGACGACCGCCTCGCGCAGGTCCTGAAACTCCTTGCTCATTTCCGTCGGCGGAGAGGATGCGCTGCCGGGCGTGCGGGGGTTGCTTTCCGGAGTCACCAGCCCGAAGGCGATCCGCGACTGGGTGGGGAGGTCGGCCAGCGTGCTGGCGGCGGCAATGTTGCTCAGCCCGATACGGAATCGGGCGATGAGCGAATCAAAGGTATCGTTCTCCTTGATGAAAAAGGCCGGGACATTGTTCTCTGCTTCGAGCCGCGCCAACTCGGTGGCGGCCGGATTGGGGCGCTCGAATTCGATCTTCGCAATCACGCCGTTTTCCGAGCGGTCGCCGAGCCGGTACGGAAAGGGGACCTTCCACCCTTGGACGACGACTACCGTTGCGACAATCGCTGCGAAACAGAGCGCGATCCGTGCGGCGATCGCCCGATTGTGCAGACTGGAGACGGAGCGACGGACCAGCGACGTCGTCGGTTTGATTTCCGCCGCTCGCGAAGTCCGTGTCTTCCGGGATTGAAACAGCGCCATATCGGGTCTCGGAGACCAGGGCCCCACGCCTGCCTCGGTTCGCCAGGAAGCCAACCAACAGCATGAGCCCACGGAAGGGCGAACGCACGGCCGCCCTTCATCAAATCACGTCAGAGTTCGGGGCGTCGACGTTCGCCGAGCCGGCGAGCACCGCGGATGCGTCCATCGACATCGTCACCATTCCGTAACTTCTACAAGCGACGGGATGGATTGCCCGAATCCTGATCATACGCTTCTACGACTTCCCGGACCAACCGGTGGCGGACAATATCCTGACCGCTGAGCTCGACCGCCGCAACTCCATTGATGTCCCGCAGACGCTTCATCGCATCAACAAGTCCCGAAGCGACATTGTCAGGCAGGTCATTCTGGGTGACGTCCCCGGTGACGACGATCTTGGACTCGATTCCCATGCGCGTCAGGAACATCTTCATCTGGGTGACGGTCGTATTCTGACCTTCGTCCAGGATGATGAACGTGTGATTGAGAGTCCGACCCCGCATGAAAGCCAAAGGGACACTTTCCACGACGTCCCGCTCCATGTACCGGCGGACCTGTTCGAAGTCGAGCATATCGGCAAGGGCGTCCAGAAGCGGCCGCAGGTAGGGGTTCACCTTGGCGAAAATGTCTCCCGGCAGAAAGCCGAGCTTCTCTCCCGCTTCGACCGCCGGACGCACCAGCACAATTTTACGGACCTGCTGCTGCCGCAGTGCGTTGATAGCCATCGCGACCGCAAGATACGTCTTTCCGCAACCCGCCGGTCCCGAGCAGAAGACGAGGTCGTGCGAGCGCATCGCGTCGACGTACCGGGCCTGCCCCGCCGTCTTCGGATGAACGCGTTTTGCCTTTTCGAACAGGTCGATGCTTTCGCCCGACGCCGTCTGTTCGGCCTGCGCGGCATTCTCATTCAACACGTCATTCACCTCGGTCGGGTGGAGCCGTCCCTTGGACTCGACAATCCGTCGCAATTCGGAGAAGACCTCGACGGCCCGCTGGATCTGGTCTTCGGTGCCGTGCAGGCGGATTTCGTCTCCTCGGAGGACAACTTCGACCCCGACGCGTTCACGCACCTGCCGCAGAAACTGATCATGGGCGCCGAAGAGGGTTCGAATCTGATCGTGATTCGCGAAGGAGATGGTCGCTTCGGGCATGCTTGATTTCTGGGAAGTGAGGGCAGCCTCAAACGAGGGAATGTCGGAAGTGACCCGAAATCATATCCCTGCCGAAATTCTCGGACAACAAGCGATTCGACCGCAGGGGCCCGCATCGGCCAATTCCGATTCGGCTTTCGGGCCGACCGATTGCCTTTCGTCCTTACCGGAGCAAACTGCGATAATTCTTCGACAAGCCGAAGCGGCATATCCCGCGGTCCCGGACGTCGTGTATCATGCGAGCGTTGCGAACACCCCAATCCGGTCCGCTGCCGCATGTCGTATCGCACGATCAAAAAACTACTGGGCGAGACGAGCCTCGAACGGAAGTGCCGCTTTCTGTTCGGCGGCGGCCTCATGCTGTTGATCACGGGGAGCTTCTGGTTTTACGGACGGCTGACGTCGCGCCTCGTGTACGACCAGAATGAGGTGACGGCCCGTTCGCAGGTGTCGTCCAGTCTCGTGAAAGTCCACTGGAAGAAGATGGAGGGGAACAAGGATCTCCTCACGATCATCGATGAGTTTGACGCGGCGGTGAAGCCGGAGGACCAGCGCGAGATCAGCTGGAAGATCGTCACGGCCGATCTTTCCGCGTCGACCTCCCCCAGCAATCGCCCCGACGACCTCCCCGAAGCGGACGCCCTGGAGAGACTCAAGCAGGGGCGCCGATCCGTCATCGACATCCGCAACGACAAAGGCGAGTACCATTATTATGGGGCCGTGCTCGCCGAGCGGTCGTGCCTCGCCTGCCACAGCACATCCGAGCGGCGGCTGAGCGAAGGGGACCTGATGGGGATGGTGAAGATCACCATCCCTCTGGAAAGGACTCGAAAGTCACTGGCCTGGAACAACGCCATCCTGCTGGCGACCGCCATCTTGACGGCGTTTCTCGCGATGCTCGCCGCGTATCTGATTGTGCGGTACGTCATTGTGAAGCCGGTCCTGCACCTGAAGGACGTCAGTGACGAGATCGCCAAGGGCAACCTCGATCTGAGGGCCGACATCCGGACCGGCGATGAATTCGAAGAGCTCAGCCATGCGTTCAACCGCATGCTGCGGCACCTCACGACGGTGCAGGACGAGCTGCGGCACGTCAACTCCGACCTCGACGGAAAGGTCGACGAACTGGCCCAGGTCAACCTGCGGCTTTACGAGATGAATAAGCTGAAGGACGAGTTCCTGGCGACGATGAGCCACGAGCTGCGGACGCCGCTCAACAGCATCCTGGGCTTCAGCGAAGTGCTTGGGAGTTCGAGCGGCCTGACCGACCGCCAGAAGAAGTTCGTCAAGAACATCCAGACGTCAGGCCGCGATCTCCTGATGCTGATCAACGACATTCTCGACCTGGCGAAGATCGAGAGCGGCCGCACCGAAGTGAAGCTCGTCGAAATGTCGTGCGCCGACCTTGTCGAGCGGCAGGTCAACGGCATCATGCCGATGGCCGAGAAAAAGAACCTCAACGTGTCGACGTGGATCGACCCCGACCTGCCGATTCTCTCTCAGGATCCGGGCAAGCTGCAGCAGATCCTGAACAATCTGCTGTCGAATGCGGTGAAGTTCACTCCGGAAGGGGGACGGGTGAAGATCCGCGCCCAGCGGTCCGGGGACAAGCGGTTCGACCTGATTGTCGAAGACACCGGCATCGGAATTCCGCTCGAAGAGCAGGCGACTGTCTTCGAAAAATTCCGCCAGGGCCGCAGCATTCCCGGCCAGCGCGATGCGTTGACCCGAGAGTACGGAGGGACGGGTCTGGGACTTTCGATCGTCAAGGAACTGGCCCGGCTGCTCGGCGGCGAAGTGCTGCTCGACAGCGAATTCGGCAAGGGGAGCACATTCACCATCCGTCTGCCGATTCGCGTCGAAGAGCCCTCCCGCCGACTCGAGGACGATTTTGACGAGCGTCCGACGCCGTTGCCGCGCCCGCGGCTGATGCGAGAGAGCTCATCGGCCCTCGGAACCTCCTCCGCCCCGTCTCGTTCCTCTGTGGCGGCTTCGCCGGAGGAGCCGGAGTCGGAGACGGACGGCTCTGCCGCGAAGGATGAGTCTGCCGCGTAATGCGGCGTGGCACAGACCGGCCGGAAGTCTGCGTGTCGCGGAGTCGACCTTCTTTGTCCGCGGATTACGGTGCGGCGGACGGAGTCGCCTCCGCCTGCGCCCTCATGCTGGCGAGCCCTTCGTCGAACTTCTCGTTCATCATCTTCTCCATGTTCATCAGCAGGCAGATCCCCTTGCTGACGAACGTATGTCTGCCGGTCATCGTCCAGGTTGTGACCGTCTTGTCACCCTGGGGCTTGAAGGTGAACAGGGCTTCGCTCGTGTCTTCAAACGGCTTGACGAAGTGAAGCCTGATTCGCACGAGCTCGCCGGGACGGCTCTCGACAATCGTCATGTCCCCTTCACCCACCTCTGAGTTGCCCGCCCACTTGAACACCGCTCCGACTCCGGAGTGGGGTCCTTCGAACGTATACTTCGCATCCTTGTCGAGGCTGGCCCAGGGGGACCACTTCTGCCACTTGTGAAAGTCGTTGACCTGATCGAAGGCCCGATTGGGCGGGGCGTTGAACGTCGCGGATCGCGAGATCTTCATCTCGTCCGGCTGCATCGCCACGATGACGGCCAACACGCCCACGAGGCCGAGCACCACGCCCAGCGCAATCAGCAGCTTCTTCTTCACCCTCGCCGCTCCCCGAGTTCGAATGCTACGGCCTTCGCCCTGAGGGATCAGCATAGCAGACGATCACTTCTCTTCGCAGGGTCGGCAGCCCCCGTCGCCGAGATTCGTGCGAATCCGCTCGCAGAAGCTCTTCAAGAGCGCAAGTTCTTCCTCGCTGAATCCCGCGGTCGCCCGCGACCGCACCCGCAGGCAGCATTCGAGCGAACTCAGCCAGATCGCCTCGGCCTTCTCGGTCGGATGCAGCTTCTTGCACCGCAGGTCGTCCTCGCGGGACGTCTTCTCCAGCCAGCCGTCACGCTCCATGCGGTTGATGATGCCGGTCAGCGTCGGCGCTTCGACGTTCAACCGGTCGGCCAGCATCCCGGGAGACAGGTCTCCGCACATCGCGAGCCACGCGAGCACTTCCCACTGCCGGAACGTGATGTCCTGATGTTTCAACTCGGAGTCGAGCGCCCGACGGATCGTCTGATAGGTCAGGCTGATCCAGGAGCCGGGACTCTTCTCAAAATCGAACTGAAGCACGGGAGCGGCAATCTGCGAAGGGAGTGGTGGCGGCCGCCGGCAGAACGCCCGCGACAGAGCAATCATACGCGGTCAATTCCCGAGGGATCAAGAACGGGACATGTGACCGTCCGGAACGCCCCGATCTATGGGTACTATCGAGAGAGTTGCAGAAGCGGAGTGAACGCCACGACGGGGGCGACAGGGCGTCGGTTTCCTCGGACGAACGATTTTTGATGCGACCACCGATATACTTTCGCCCGGCCGGCCGCGCCGTGGGAATGCGACCGGCCGAAAGTGGTCTCGCAGGCCGCAATGACGAACCTGACAACTAGCACGGGAGAGCTCGCACTCATGAAGTCACCAGCACGACGGTTGGGAATGGCGTGGATGGCGGCGGTCTTGGCACTGTCGGCGACGGCCGCCGATGCGGCGGTCAAGCTGCCCAGCATTTTCGGCAGCCACATGGTGCTTCAGCAGGGGCAGAAAAATCGCGTCTGGGGTCTCGCGGATCCCGGCGAGGCGGTGACTGTCACGATCGGGGATCAGTCGCACAAAGCCGAGGTCGCGGCCGACGGGAAATGGCAGGTGATGCTGGCTCCGCTGGCCGTCGGCGGTCCCTACACGATGACCGTGAAAGGCTCGAACGAGATCACGTTTGAGGACGTGCTCGTGGGCGAGGTCTGGATCTGCTCCGGCCAGTCGAACATGCAGTGGTCGGTCAACGCGGCGAACGACCCCGACCTGGAAAAGGCGGCGGCCAAGTTTCCGAAGATCCGCCTGATCACCGTCCCCAACGTCGGAACCCAGGAGCCGCAGTGGGATTTCAAGGGGAAGTGGGAAACCTGCTCGCCCGAGACCGTCGGAAGTTTTTCGGCAGTCGGATACTTTTTCGGCCGTCAGCTTCACCAGACACTCGACGTTCCGGTCGGCCTCATCAACAACGCCTGGGGAGGCTCGGCCTGCGAAGCGTGGATTCGCCGCGACCTTCTCAAAGGGGACGTCTACGAGCCGCTGATGGCTCGCTGGGCCGATGAGGAAAAGAACCTCGAAAAGAATCTGGCTGCCTGGAAAGGCGCGGCCGACAAGGCCAGGGCCGAAGGGAAGCCGGTCCCGCCGAACCCCGAGGCCCGCATGAAGGGGAACGCCCGCCCCGCCAACATCTACAATGGAGCCCTCAAGCCGACGATCGGTTATGGCATCCGCGGCGCGATCTGGTATCAGGGGGAATCGAACGCGAGCCGCGCCTACCAGTATCGGGAAATGTTCCCGCTGATGATCAAGAGCTGGCGCGAGGAATGGGGCCAGGGAGACTTCCCGTTCTACTGGGTGCAGCTGGCCGACTTCCGCGCCGAAAAGACGGAGCCGGGGGACAGCGACTGGGCCGAGCTGCGCGAAGCCCAGACCATGACTCAGAAGCTCCCCAACACGGGCGAGGCCGTCATTGTCGATATCGGAGAAGGAAAAGACATTCACCCGAAGAACAAGCAGGACGTCGGAAAGCGGCTGGCCCGATTGGCTCTGGTCGATGTCTATAAGCAGCAGGGCATCACCGCACGGAGCCCGATCTACAAGTCGATGGAAAAGGAAGGTGGGAAGATCGTCCTGACCTTCGACAATGTCGGCACGGGCTGGCGGCCGTTCGATGTGGCCGAGCCGCGCGGCTTCGCCATTGCCGGCGCGGACAAGAAGTTCGTCTGGGCCAAGGCGAAGATCAACGGGCAGAAGATCGAAGTCTGGAGCGACGACGTCAAAGAGCCGGTCGCCGTCCGCTACGCGTGGGCGGATAACCCGGTCTGCAACATGTTCAGCACCTCGGGACTCCCGCTGACTCCCTTCCGCACCGATGACTGGGAAGGCGTGACGGCCAAAGTGCGTTGAACGTCGGACAGTCGATCGATGAACTCCACTTGAGACGCTTCATCCAATGGCCCGCGGCAAGAGATTGCCGCGGGCCATTTTCTATTGACGCCACGTTGACCAAGCCCGAGCGGTCCGCGGGCCGGTTTGTCGCAACTGCCGGGGATCCGAAAAGCAGAATCATGGCCCGCGACCGACGCGATTGATCACGAACGCATCCGAACTGAGATCGGACCCCCGAATCGCTTCGGGATGACTGGATTCCGGCAAGTTAAAGTTCGTCTCCATTCGCGATCCGCGATCATTCGCGGGCACGCCATTCTATCGATGTTCTCATCCACCGGAGGAATACGGGCTAACCCGATCGCGACCGGTCGAACACAGGCACCGAGACCCCCATCTCTCCTAATATCCCCAATCTGCTCATATCTACCAGTATGTCATTCTCGTGACGGCATTCGCCCCCAGCCCGATTCACGTTGTGCAAATTCGCTGATCGGAAGCCATTAGATTCGGTCTGTAGGAAGCGTCACCTCAGCGACGATGCCCGGTGCAGATGGGGATTTTAAGAGTTTTGAGAAGGATTCGTAATTTGGGTCGTCATTCCATTTCAAAGGAGAAATACCCTCTGTAGTATCCGCGCCAGCGCGGAGCGAAACCTGAAAGATCGGTACGGACTTCACCGATCGAGGTTCGACAGCGGAATGGCGATGCGCTTCGGGACGGCGACCGGATCGCGGAGCCTGGTTCTGTCATTGCCTGGCAGTTCACGCGGATGCGTGCCGGCGGCCCTGGTCCAAACGCAGTTGCGGGAGGATTCGGGCGACACCGGAGGGCGTCGCCGCAGGGCGTGAAGTGCCGGCCAACAAAGATCAGGTGTTTCCATGAAGGTCACCCGATGGGGAAGCCGCACGCATGCCCTCCTGCGCGTGCAGCTTCGACGAGCAGGCCGTTACCTCCGGCCTCGTCTTCTGTTTGCGGTTTGGATGGCGCGGGCCCATGTCCGCCGCCTCCGCAGGTCTTGGTCGCCGAAACTGCGCGACTTCGCCGATCGCTTCGATCCGTGGCCCGCTCTCAGTCGCCTCGATAACGGACATGGACGCCGGCTGATCGGAACGATGGCGGCCCTGATGGGTGTCTGCCTGGGACTCGTCGTCTTTGGCGGGTCCAGTCGCGGACCGAAAATGACGGCCGCCGAGTCCCAGCCGATCGAAGAAGTGATCCCGGTCAGTTACACGCGGACTGCCTCGATCGATCCCGAGGATGGATCGAACTTCCGGTCGGCTTCGGCCATTATCGCCGAGTCCGGCACCGCGACCGATGGCTACGACGCGATGGTCCGTGTGCTGAAGATCATCCGGGCCGGCAGCGAACGCCTCGAGCGAATTCCCGACTACACCGCCACATTCCTCAAGCAGGAGCGGGTTGACGGCGTTCTCGGCGATCGGGAAGCCATCGAGCTCAAGCTGAGGCACCAGCCGTTCAGCATCTACATGAACTGGACCGAGGGCCCCAGCGTCGGCCGCGAAATCCTCTTCGCGGACGGAAAGAACGATAACGAAATGCTCTACCACTCGGGCGGGTGGAAGGGGCGGCTGCTGCCGGCCATCAAGCTCAACCCGCACGGCCGCACGGCGCTCAGCCATAGTCGCTACCCCGTGACCGACCTCGGCCTCGTCGCCACCGCCCGCCGCACGCTCATCCGCCGCCAGAAGAACATCGACGACCCGACAGGGTATCGCTTCCACGTCGACGAGCACGCGGACTTCGAAGGACGGGACTGCATCCTGTGCACGCTCCACTTCGACAGCGAAAATAACGACGAAAAGTACCGCAAGTCGCACTTCTGGATTGACCGCGAGCATCTCGTTCCGATCGCCATCCGCAACTACGGATGGCCCGGCCCCGAGATCGCGGGGCTGGGCGGCGAATCGCTGGATGCCGAGACGCTGCTTGAGGACTACGCCTACGTCAACGTTCGACTTCGCCAGCAGCTGGCGGATGCCGATTTCGATGCCGGCAATTCCGACTATCGGTTCCGCCGCTGAACGGCGGAGAATCTTGCGGACTACCTCGAACGCCTTCTTCCCGAGAGATCCGGAAGGAGGCGTTTTTCGTTGGGCGATTCTCTCGTCACTTAGAGAAGGCTGAGTAGCAGGTCGCTCAATTCGGCATCCGACAGGTCACGGGGGTTGCCGCTCATGCTGTTGCCGCGCGACGCTGGCACGAGTTCGGGCACCTGCTCCGCCGTCACTCCGAGCGCCGAAAGTTTCGCCGGGATTCCGAGCTGTCGATTCAGTTCTTCGATGTGCTCGATGACGGCGCTGACCGCCGCATCCTCCGGTCGCCAGACACGCCCCGTAATCAGAGGGGCCAGGCGCACGAGATTCGCCCGTCCCACCTCGGAGTTGACTCGCAACGCCACCGGCAACATCACCGCGCACGCCAGTCCGTGGGCGACGCCGCAGTGAACGCCGAGCGCCGCGGCCACGCCGTGCGCCAGTCCGAGCCCCGAGTTCGCCAGCGCCATCCCCGACAGCAATGCCGCGTGGGACATGGCGACCCGCGCCCATTGACATTCGCCGTTCCGGACGGCTTCCACGATCGACGGCATGGCTAATTCGAGCCCCTGCTGGCAAAGGGCCTTCGGGATGGGCTGAGCCCGCCGCGACATGAACGCCTCAATCAACTGGGTAATCGCATCCATCCCGGTGGCGGCCGTCACCGCAGGCGGAACGGAAACCGTCAATTGCGGGTCGACGAGGGCGACGCGAGGCACCATGCGGTCCGATCGCAGGCTTTTCTTGAACCGCCGAGACGTCGACGAGATGACAGCGTTTTTCGTCGCCTCGGTCCCGGTGCCCGCGGTCGTCGGCATCGCCAGGACGCGCAGCGGCGTCTGCTCCAGTTTCAGCCCGCGTCCAACCCCTTCGAGGTAGTCCGAAACCCCACTGGAATCGGATTGTGGCGCCAGTGCGGCAACGGCCTTGGCGAGATCCAGAGCCGATCCGCCGCCGATGCCCAGAACGAAATCGGCCGGACCAGGCCCCAAAGCTTTGACCCGCTCGACTGCCGCATCGACATCTTCCACTTCGGGCTCGCGCGGCACATTCCCTACACGCACGAAGTCGACGCCGGCCGCCCGCAGGGACTGCTCGATCTCAGAGAGCGTTCCGTTCGCGTCCAGGGTCCGCGAGCCGCTCACCAACAGCGCCCGCGTGCCCAGCGTGCGAGCGAGTTGACCGACTTCGTGGCGCCGACCCCAGCCGAAGACGATCCGTGCGGGGGAAAGGAAGTCGTAGTTCATCAGAGGGAGCGCGGAAAGGGGACGACAGGTTCGCGTAGGATAGCACCTCTCGATGTCAGTGGCATCGGTTGCGATCACGCGGACGATTCCGCACCGCACTTTACACCGCCAGCACCAGCCCCACCGACACCGAAATCGCCACCACGTCCAGCAACAGCCGGGAGCGATAGAAGAACAGCCACTCGTGCGTCTTCGGCGTCAGCACCGCCACCGCCAGCACCAGGTAAAGGTTCGCCGCCACCAGGAACGCCAGGTGCCCCACGCACGCAAGGAAGAACAGCACGTTCCCGTCATTGTTCGCCGCATGAATGGCCCCCAGGCACAGCTGGTGCCCCAGATAGGTCGCCGCCGCCAGCAGAGCCAGCCAGAAGAGCGAACACCACAGCCGGAACCGCCACGTCAGCTCGGGCAGGTTCGACGCCATGAATCCAATCAGCGCCCGCCGGTCGGCCTCCGGAATCCCCTCCTCGAAGTCGAGCGGCATGCGGTAGTACTCGTCCTCGTCCACCACCACGGGCGTCTGCAACACATCCCGCTCCCAGCGGGACGCCAATCGGATCACAATCACAGAGCTGCGCAGACTCAGTGCCGAGAGGGCGAGGATTCCAAGTCCCTGGACCCAGAATCCTTCGGAGATCCGGCCCAGTCCCGCAAAGAACAGTCCCGGCGGAACGGCAATCCCCAGGATGAAAGCCGCCAGCAGCCCCAACGCCGACTCGCAGTACTCAAACCACTTCCCCATCGGAATCGGCTCCGCAAAATCCAAGGGAGGAAGGAACGTTCCGCCCGTTGGATTCTCAACGATGGCGGTCCTTCACTCAACTACTTTCTCTTTCCATGCCTCTCCTCGTCGTCACTCTCAACCGTTTGACGGCTCTGCGATTCAGCAGCATTCTGCACCACGGAGACACGGAGTCACGGAGAGAGGCAAAAGAGTCGTCACGGAGTTCTGAGGATGAACTCACAATTCCACACATGTCTTTCTGCCATCTCTGATTCGTGCCTTTATTCGCGCCATTCGCGGGCCATGCCTTCCGGGTCTCTGCCTTTCTCCGTGACTCCGTGTCTCCGTGGTGCAAGAATGCCATTCCCGAGAACCGTTGCCACAATTTGACGAACACGCCGGCCTCCCTCCACGCAAGCCCCTCGAACTTCTCTAGGCACTCTCCCCGTCGTCGTTAGAATAACCCCGCCAAAGTTTTGCGACCGACACTTTCTTCCACATACCTCGCCGCGAACCCGCATCGGCCGGCGTGCGTCCAATCGCTCTCCGTCCCGATACCGCCGATCGTTCTCTTTTCCCTCCGCCCCCCATGCGCAACGAATCCGAAATTCCGTTCGAGGACAACCCCTTCAAGATCCCCGTCGCGGATCGCCTCAAACGGCTCCCGCCGTACCTCTTCGGCAAGATCAACAAGCTGAAGTACCAGAAACGCGTCGCCGGCATCGACGTCATCGACCTCGGCATGGGCAACCCCACGGACGCCCCCGACCCCCTCATCATCGAGAAGATGACCGAGGCCCTCCAGGACCCCCGCAACCACCGCTACTCGGTCGCCAACGGCATCTACAACCTCCGCAAAGAGGTCTCCGCCCGCTACTTCAAGAAGTACGGCGTCCGCCTCGACCCCAACGACGAAGTCATCGCCTGCATCGGCTCGAAGGAAGGCTTCAGCCACATGTGCCTGGCACTCATGGGCCCCGGCGACACCGCCATCGTCCCCGCCCCCTCCTTCCCCATTCACGTCTATTCGGTGGTCCTGGCCTCCGGCAACGTCATCGCCCTCGACGTCCGCGACCCGGCGAAGTTCCTCTCCAACGTCGCCTACACCTGCGAGCACCTCTTCCCCAAGCCGAAGGTGGTCCTCGTCAACTTCCCGCACAACCCCAGCAGCACCTGCATCGAGCAGGACTTCTACGTCGAGCTCGTGAAGCTCGCCAAGAAGTACGGCTTCCTGGTCATCAGCGACTTCGCCTACGCGGACGTCTGCTACGAGGGCTACAAGGCCCCCAGTTTCCTCGCCACTCCCGGAGCGCTCGACGTCGGCTGCGAGTTCACGACGATGAGCAAGGGCTACAGCATGGCCGGCTGGCGGATCGGCTTCTGTTGCGGCAACAAGGAGATGGTCCGCGCCCTGGCGACGATCAAGGGGTACTACGACTACGGCATCTTCCAGGCGATCCAGATCGCCGCCATCGTGGCGATGCGTCATTCGGAAGCGGCGGTCGAGAGCATGGCGGTCGAATACCAGCAGCGCCGCGACGTCCTCGTCAGCGGCCTGCAGCGTCTCGGCTGGGAAGTCGAAGCCCCGAAGGCGGGAATGTTTCTCTGGGCGAAGATCCCCGAGCCTTACGCCAAGATGGGCAGCATCGACTTCGCGATGAAACTCCTCGACGAAGGGGGAGTCGCCGTCAGCCCCGGCCGCGGCTTCGGCCCGGAGGGGGAAGGCTACCTCCGCCTCGCCATCGTCGAAAACTCGCAGCGCCTGCGACAGGCGGTCCGCGCCATCGCCAAGTGCACGAAGCAGGAACCGGTCGCCGTCGGAACGTGACACCGCAAGCGGTCCGAAGCGCAAGCAAGGGCGAAAGCCCCCGATTCTCCGCGTAGGGTGGGCCAAGCCGTCTCGGCGCTGGCCCACCTTCGCATTTAAAGCGAACACTCGGGTGGCACGCCCTGAGTCCTCGAAGGGCGTGGTTGGAACGCTCCCTTGTCTCCCCGCCGCCTCCGCCGAAAAATCAAAGCGTCCGGCCCAACCGCTCCGTCAGAAAGCAATTCGATGGCGATCAAGATTCTCGATGTCGGTCAGTGTCACATGGACGGCCCGCGGATGGCGGCCCTGTGGCGGAAGACGATGAACGCGACGGTCGACCGTTGCGACACCGCCCGGGAAGCGCTCGAGCGTGCCGGCCAGACCGCCTACGACCTGGTGCTGGTCAATCGGATCCTGGACGCGGACGGCTCGTCCGGCCTGGACCTGATCCGCGATCTCATCGCGTCCGGCAGTTCCGCGCCCGTCATGCTGGTCAGCAACTACAGCGACGCCCAGGACGCCGCGGTGGCCCTCGGAGCCGTCCGCGGCTTCGGAAAAAACGCCCTCAACGACCCGAAGACGCCCGAACTCGTCAAACACGCTGCGGCCGGCCATTCGAAGTCGAACTGAACCCACGCAACTCGCGAGATGTTGGTCAATCGCATTGTTTGAGCAGCAACCGATAGACTCAGCCCACCTTGTGGGACTTGCGAGCAAGGAGATTGCGTGAGACGATTCCCAGAGAGAACGATGGGAGACCATTTAGATCTGCTACGATCGCACCGAGAACCCAATGAGGTTGGAACAGGTAAGAGGTCAGTCTACTTTGCGAGACTCACTAAAAGGACGCTTATGCCAAGTGACGCAAATCCAAAATCAGATGAAAGCTGTCAAGCCGACGCCAGCAAATGGGACAGGCCTGTCCTGAAACAACTATGGAATCTTATTCGACAGGAGCAAGACATCGAAGGATGGTCCAAAGGGCGAGCCTTTGAGTATCTGGTTATTCGTGCTTTTGAACTCGAAGGCGCAACGATCGGCTGGCCGTATAGGGTAAACTACCCGCAACGATTTGGCACCATGGAACAGATCGATGGATATGTCCATCTTGAAGGAGTGACATTCTTGATTGAGAGCAAGGACTACAGTGATCCGATGTCGATCGAGGCGATCGCAAAGTTGCGTTTTCGACTTGAGGGGAGACCAGCAGCGACAATGGGAGTTGTGTTCGCGAGAAGTAACTTTTCGTTACCAACCGAAGTGTTTGCTCAGTTTTGCTCACCTCTTAACGTACTATTGTGGAGCGCGGATGACTTGGATTACGCGATAGAGGAAGGGACGATGATTAAGGGTCTTCGCGATAAGTACGACTTTGCAGTCAAATTTGGGCTTCCACTATTGGCTCTTAGGAGTGTGTAACATGAAAACACTGCTTGTTGTGGAAGGTGAGACCGATAGGGCAGTACTGTCACGCCTTCTCGAAGACCTAAGATCGCCGTTCCCGTATGATTTCTACGTTGCACATGGAAGGGATGCAGGTCGCCCCGTCGCTCGTCGACTATTGATGCTTCCGTGTCGAGTGGGATTCATTTACGATGCGGACACTACTGACATGGCAGATGTGAATGACGAGAAGCGGGCTTTAATTAGCTATTTTGGCTGGACAGCGCGAGCGGATAATGTGTTGGTGCAGCCCTTCGTTCCAGAGCTTGAAGAGATTTTCTTCTATGACCCTATCATCATTCGTTCCATACTTGGCCGTGACTTGCTCCCAGAGCAATTCGAAGCTGCCAAGGTTGCACCCAAGACTATCCTTGTGTCACTCCTAAGGGCTCGAGGTATCGGTAGTGTCGCCGAGTTTGCTTGCCAGATGGCAAGTGAAACAGTCGATATGCTCAGAAAGCACCCGTCTGTCCAGGCCATCAGAGCTTTCGTAGAACAGCGATAGAGTGGCAGTGAGGTTCGCAACGGCTGGGTGGCACTAGATCCCCCAATCAGCGTAGCTCAAGTTGAGTCGGACCGATCGCAGTCAGGAACGGGTATGTCGAAAAGAGTGCTTTTCATCGTTTCGAACGCTCACTCCATCGGACCGCACAACCGCCGCACGGGGAACTATCTGCCCGAAGTGGCTCACCCGTACGCCGAATTCGAGCGTGCGGGATACGCGATGGACTTCGCCAGTCTCAATGGCGACGCGCCGTTTCTCGACGCCCTCCAACTCGCCGCTGATCCCGACAATCTCTCTTTCCTGGTGGGGCCGGGTTGGGCGTCGATGCAGAAGGCGAAAGAGCTGTCTGACGTCGATGCCTCTCCCTCCGACGCGATCTTTATGCCAGGCGGTCTGGCCCCGATGGTCGACATGCCCGACCACCCGCTCCTTAAGCGGGTCATCCGCGAGACGTACGAGCGCCAGGCGGTGGTCGGAGCGGTCTGCCACGGACCGGTTTCGCTCCTCAACGTCCGGCTGAGCGACGGCCGCTGGCTCCTCGCCGGCAAGAACATCAGCTCCTTCACGAACGACGAGGAAGAGAACTACGCGAAGGCCGACGTCCCGTTCGAGTTGGAGTCGGCCCTCGTGAAGCAAGGCGCGATCTTCCACAAGGCCGACCCCTGGCAGCCTTTCAGCATCGCCGACGGCCGTCTGGTCACCGGCCAGAACCCCGCCTCCGCCAAGGGCGTGGCCGAGAAGATGATCAAACTCCTCGAAGCCGCATGAATGGTCAGGGGCAGGCGGCGGCTCCATCTGGGGAATAAATGACTGGCCATGCTCGCGGCACAACGCGGACTAACCTAGGTGTTCGGGCCCGGAGATACGACGATGGCGAAAGAGTTACCGATACCCACGGAAGCACTCACACATCGGTCCGTCGAGATGATCCGTGTCTGGCTCGCCAACGAACAGCAGCATGTGGTGCTCAACATCGGCTTCTGGGAGGATCGCGGGTTAGATGAACGCGGTGCGTGGGGAATCGTGATCGCGGACATGGTCCGCCACATCGCGGATGCGCACCAATCAGAGTATGGCCGCGATCCGTCGGAGACAGCCGAAATCATTCGGCGGGCCTTTGATGCTGAGATGGCCAGCCCGACTTCCGAACGGATCGGGCAATTCGTCAAGGAGCGACAGAAAGAGGCCGAATCAGACTCCGCACCGGATAGCGGCCGTCCGTAGCATTGTTCCGAAGCGGCACACATGAGTCATGGACCTGGCTCGTATGACTCAATCGGTGGGTCATGTGCCACGCGTTGAGTTCTTGCGAACTCCGCCGCCGTGATTCACTTGCGAACGAGCTTCCAGACGTCGCTCTCCATGTTGTTCCCGGCCACCATCCACAGCGCGTCGGCGTGGACGAACACGCTCGCCGCGTGCCGCGGCTTCCACGGCGTTCCCGGCAGCTCGGTCCACGTCACCCCGTCGGCCGAGTGCCACACGTCGTTCCGGTTCTTCTGGTTCCACCCCTCCAGCACCCACATCCGGCCGTCCCACACCGCCACCTCGTGGTACTGCCGCGGATGCCACGGGGCGGCCTTCGTGTGCAGCGTCCACGCGACTCCGTCGGACGTACTCCACACATCGTTGTAGAACAGCCGCTCCGGCCGCTTCGGGGTCTCGTAGGTCCCCCCGCCGAGCACCCAGATGCGGTCCTGGAACACCGCCGCCCCTCCGATCATCCCCCGCTGCGGCCAGAAGGGCTCCTTCGGCTTCACCTCGTCCCAAGCGACCCCGTCCGCCGACGTCCACACGTCCCGGTAGAACGCTTCGCCACCATCCGGAATGTGCTTCGGGATGAGCTGCCCTCCCATCACCCAGATGCGGTCCTTGTGGGCGACCGTGTAGTGCACGCACCGCGGCCCCCACGGCACCGGCTTGTCCTTGTTGACCAGCGTCCACGACTTCCCGTCGGCCGAGTTCCAGACGTCGTTCTGGTAGTGGTACTGGTTGCTGTCCCCGCCCACGATCCACATCCGGTCGCGATGGACGACCCACCCCGCCGAGTGCCGCCCCTCCCAGTCCGCCACGGGGTCGAATGTGCGATCGAAATGCGAGTTGGGCTTGTCCAGCCGCCAGTCCTTCCCGTCGACCGAACTCCAGACCTCGTTGTTGCAGATCAGCGGGAAGTTCTTCTTGTCTTCCGGGTTCCACCCCCCGATGAGGTACATGCGGCCGTGGAATGAAAGAGCCCCCGCCCCGTCCCGCGGTGCGAACGGGGCTTTGGCCGTCACCTGCACCCACTCGTACTGCGGCGCCGGCTCCGCGGCCAGGGCGGCGGAGCACCCAATCGCCAGCACCACGCCGAACCCAAGCATCCGCATCGCTCTCCTCCCATCTGGAAATCCGCGGTCGGGGAACACCCCTCCCGTGACCGCACCAACCTACGGAACCGGCGGCGCGGTGACAATCATGAGTCGACGGTGCGTGCCCTTCTCGGCGCGCCTGCGGACGGTTCGCACCGGCCGCTTCTCGGATCGCTGAGTCGCTCCTCAGTTGCCGTCCTCGTTGATAAGGTGGCGTCGTGCGGCTTCTCCTGGATGTGACTCTCTGCGAAAGGTGCTCGCGATGCCGTCTCGAACCGGTCTGATGATCTGGGTTGCCATTCTGGTCGCGGGGATCGGCGTCTGGTCGCTGACGGCGGCCGACACCTCAAAGGCCGGCCCCGCCGAAGCGTCCACGAAACTCCCCGGCGCCCGGGCCGAAATTCACGCGGTGAACTACGCCTCCCTGCAGGCGGCGATCGATGCACTCCCCGCGGAGGGGGGCGTCGTGCATCTCCCCCCCGGAACGTTCGACATCGATCGCCCTCTCGTCATCGCCCGCGGCGACGTGCTGCTGCAAGGGGCGGGCGCCTCCACCCACATCAGGAATCGAAATGAGAACGGAGAGTCGGCGCTCGTCATCCGTCATCCCGACGGTGAGAAAGTGAAGGCCGACCAGAAACTCTGGCGCGTCATGCTCAGCAACTTCCGGATCACCGGAAACCCGAAGAGCGGGCACGGCGTCGATGCGCTGCTGGTCAACGAAATTTTCCTGCAGGGAATCACCGTGAGCGAGCACGGCGGGGATGGAATCCGTCTCGATCGCTGCTACGAGGATCCCCGCGTTAACGATTGCCTGATCACCTACAACAAGCAGACCGGCCTCAACCTCCCGGGTTGCCATGACATCGTCGTCAGCGGCAATCAGTTCGAAGAGAACCGCGACGCCGTGCATTGCTTCGACGCCTACAACCTCTGCTTTAACGGGAACTGCATCGATGATCATCTCGGCCATGGCGTGGTCATCGAGAACACGTATGGGTCCGTCCTCTCCGGCAACATGATCGAGGAATGCGAAGGAATCGGCATCGTCCTCGATCGCGATTGTTATGGCGTCACGCTGTCGGCCAACGTCATCGCGCACAACGGAGGCGGCATTGATCTGCGCGACGCCCACGGCTGCGCCGTTTCCGCCAACACGTTCGTGCTGCTGAAGAAGCCGGCGAAGTCGAAGGATGGGGCGCAGCCGCCGGAACTTGATACGCGCTGCCTGCGGATCGGTCCGGACAGCAGCCGCATCGCCGTCACCGGCAACAGCTTCTGCGACAGCTACATTGGTGAAGGAGCCGTCAAACGCAAGCTGGACGACCAGCTCGCCGGCGGCATCGTCCTGGAGGGGACGCGGGACGTGACGATTTCCGGAAACAATTTCTCCAGCGTGCCGAAAGCGATCGAACTCCGCGGCGCCGCCAGCGAACGGATCCTGTTCACCGGCAACCTGATCACCGATTCCGCCAGCGACCACTCCAAACTGAAGGGCACAATCGCCGACAATCTCGCCGAATGAGCACTCGAATCCGCAGGAAAGTGGGGGCGTGGCATGCTTGCAGACAAGTCCGCCGCGCTCCCGCCCGCCGGACATTAAGGCATCGAAGGAGATCGGCAGGCAGAAGCCTGCCCGGCTGGTCCGGGGTAGGCTGTGCCGGACAATCTCTTTCCCACCCCGGCCTCGGCGTCTATGCTGGAAGTGGAGGCTACGCCGTCGAGGGGATCACCCACGTGGAATGAAATGCCGGGCGGCGTCGAACCTGGGGCCGCCGCGACGTGTCTTGACTTGTCTGTGTCGGAACGGACTTCGACGCATCGCACTGCCCGGATGCCTGGAACGCACGCCGGGGAGGCGGATTCGCTTCGATCGCCGCCATGCGGTGCGGCACGTCGCAGCGTTCTGCCTGGTTCGAGAGCCGGAGTTCCTTTCACCGCAGGGCACCCAGTCGCATGAGTATCAAAGACGGCCAGGCGGACTTGTCGTACGTTCTCCAGCGCGGTGGCGAACTGCTGCGGAGCACGGTGCGGGCGCTGGCGGTCGACGGGGAGATGTCGTCCTTCCTGGCCCGCGAGGCGCGGAAGGAAGGGACGCATGGGCTGGGGACGGAATCGCCGATCCGGATGTTCCATAGCGGATCCCACGGGAGCCTCGTGTTGTGCGGGTTCGTCTCGTACTCGGTGCAGGCGGGCGATACGCGCATCCCGCTGCTTCGCGTCCACAACCCGTTTACCGATGACTTCTGCGGACCGCTCAATGATCTGTGGATCGTGTCGACGGACGAGTATCAGCGGCTGTACCGGTGGTTGCGGCGGGGGGTGAAGGAGAAGGTCCGCGAAGTCGCCCCCATCATGGATCCGGCCGACAAGCAGGCCCTGTGGGACAACACGATCGGCTTTCTGCAGCGCGGCGAGGAGGCCCTCGAAAAATTCGGCGTGCCGCTCAAGCGAGGTGTCCTGCTGCTGGGCGAACCGGGCAACGGCAAGACGATGGCCGCCCGGTGGCTCTACACCGAGGCGCTGAAGAACGGGCTCGACTGGCGGACGGTGACCGCCGAAAGCTACGACGCCGCCCGGGCCCACGGCTCGGCTCACGACCTGTTCCAGCTCGAGCAGCCGGGCATCGTCCTGTTTGACGACTTCGACACCAGCCTCCGCGACCGCGAAGACTTCGGCCCCGACCGCGACCAGAGCACGTTTCTCTCGGAACTCGACGGCATCCGCATTCGTCGCGGAGTCGTCTACCTGTTCACGTCGAACGCCAAGCTGCAGCACCTCGACCCGGCGTTCAAGCGACCTGGCCGTATCGATCGCATCATCTACTTCCAGAAGCCCCCCGCAGACCAGCGGAAGAGGTTGATCGTTGAGCACTGGCCGGCCGAGATCGTGGCGGGCATTCCGGTCGACGAGGTGGTGGCGGCGACGGACGGCTGCTGTTTTGCCGAAGTCGAGGAGATCAAGAAGCTCCTCGTGATGCGCTATCTCGACACCCGCGCGTGGGATTGGGAGTGGGCACTGCAGTCGTTCAAGGAGCGGGCAAAGGACACCACCGCTGACCGGGCGATTGGATTCCGCTCGAACTTGCCGCGGCATTCCAATGGCCATCCGACCTCTCGAACGCAGACGAAGCCCGACTTCCTGATCGCCAATCGACAGGACGGCACGAGCGACATTCCGTTCTGAGCGGAATGAAGCAGGGTCTCGTCAAGGCTCTCGCGTACTTTTTTCGCTGTTCGCCTCCGCCGCGAATGCGGTGCAGGCATCGAACACTTCAGCGGATGATTTCTTCAAACGCTGAGTCCTGTCGCAGAGCGATGGTCGAAGTGCGGAAACAGAAAGACAACGCTCTCGCAGAGACTGCGAAGCCGCTTCGCGCTGTCCGGTTGGACCTATCGCGCCAATGCTTTGCTCGCGGGCTTTGAGGTGGAGAGAACGTCGGCGTAGACCTCTCGGATCCGACGCGTCATCGTCTCGTGGCGGAACTGATCGGTGAACCGCGCTCGCCCTTCCTCGCCGAATGCCGCTCGCATGGCGGGACTTGCGATAAGTAGTTCGAGAGCATCGACGAGTTCATCAATCGCGCCTGGCGTCAGCAGGAGGCCCGTCTCGCCGGGGACGCAGACTTCTCTCGCTCCGTCAATGTCGTAGCTGATGACTGGTTTCGCCGCGATGAGCGCTTGCGGGAGCACGCGGGCCAGCCCCTCCCGGAGGCTGCAGTGAACGACGATATCCATGGCGTGGACCAGTTCCGGCACGCGCTCGGGCGGCACGAGTCCGGTGAAAAGGAAGTGTCCCTGCAATCCCGCGGCAGCGATCTGCGACGTCAGGGCATTTCTCAGCAACCCATCCCCGACGAACAGGAATTTCACATTCGGATGCCGGGCGATGACCGTGCGGGCCGCTTCAATCACGTCCGCATGCCCTTTCAGGTGGAAAAGCCGGGCGATCTTGCCGACAACGATGTCGCCGGGGGCGAGTCCCAGCTCGCTCCGCACCATCTCGCGCGGGCGGGGCGAGTTCAGGAACGGCTCGACTTCCATTCCCGACGAAATCGTGACGTACTGGTCGGGACGTCCGACTCCGGCCGCGAGGTATTGCCGCGTCATGGCATCGGCCACGCTGATGATCCGCGCCGAACGCCGGGCGGCCCACCGCTCGAGGTGAACGTAGACGCTGTTGGCGAGCCGGCTTTGTCCGGGAAAAAACGACGCTCCGTGAACGGTGTGGACGGCTGGAATTCCGACTGAGGCCGCTGCGGCGCGACCAAGAATGCCTGCTTTCGAGCTGTGGGTGTGGAGAAGGTCCGGACGAAGAGTTCGCAGCAGATGCTTCAGGGCGCGGTACGCCTGCCAGTCGTGCCAGGGGCGAATCGAGCGGTGCAGTTCCGGCAGGATCCGCAGGTCAACGCCGTTCTGTCGCGCCCGCTCCTCCAGGCTGCCTTCCGGCCCCAGACCGGGACCGGTGACGAGCACCACCTCATCGCCGTGCAGCCGCATCTGGTCTTCGACTGTCAGGAGAGTGTTTTCCTGGGCTCCGCCGATGATCAGCCGCGTGATGAAGTGAACGACATGCATGCGGGACACGGCGGCGAGGGGCGAAGACGGAGCAATCTCCGTCCATCGTAACAGGCCGCCGACTCGGGCCGTAGCGGATGGCTATAGAGGCAACGACCCAATGAACCTGTTCAACTGATCGACTTTCTCTTGCAACGCGTCGATCTGGTCCTGCGGCGGAGGCGTCATCCCCTGGAGTCGCTGAATCTGTTCCCGGTACCGGCGGATGTAGTGCTGCGACATCGCCCGCGGGATGGAGGGGGGAGACGAGTGCGTCACGGAATGCTTGTACGGCTCGACCCGCTCGCGTCGGACGGCTTCGGGATCAAAAAGATTCCCGGACCGTGTCACGCCCGGTTCCGGCACGCGTCCCGAGACGACGCGAGGCGGATCCCGCACCAAGGGAGCGGGGTATCGCCGGCGATCGTAGGTCTGCCGATAG
>JADZEF010000214.1 GCA_020850695.1 Planctomycetaceae bacterium
GAAGTAAACCACGTTGATGGCCGTCACACACCAGTTGTCGGGCGGAACGGCCATGCTCAGTCCGAACCAGCGTTCCATGGCCATCACCACGGGCAGTGGACTGAGAATGTAAAGTGCCAGGGCCGCCTCGTAGATCGGCGCTTCGGGTTTCACCGCTCCAGCCCGGAACGAGACGACGAAATCGTCGAACCGGTCAAGCACGTCGAACCGCTCGCGGATGAACTCGAAGTGCGAGACGCTGGTGTTCGACAGCAGCACCAGCCGGATGCCCAGTTCCTTCAACCGGTCGAGGATCGGCAGCATCGGCTCATTGAGCACGAAGATGTCCGACGCCGCCACCCGCAACGCGTCGATCTCCATGTCCATCGCCACCTTCGCCACAAGCCAGCGATGAAACTCCGGCTCGCTCATCCGCCCCCGCTCGAAGTCGAGCTGCGTCCCCGAGTCGTGCAGCAGCGCCCGCATCTCCAACTCGCTCAGCCCGCACAACGCCCCGATCTGCGCGCACATCTTCTCGTGCGAAAAATGCAGAAGGACATTCCCCATGTCGAACAGGCAGGTGCGGATCATGCGGGTCGCTCAAATCGCTCGCTCAGATCATCCGTGACGCGACCCGCATATGACGCAGTGCGACTCATTTGGCTCGCTTCTCGCGCATCCTGGTGAGAAGCTCCTCAATCTGTCGGTGAACCGATTGCTTATGGCGGACGATCAACATTCCGCCGTATTCGCGGAGATTGCCCCCTTCTCCTGAAACTTCGAGCCATGGCCCGTCGGTCATTGTCTGGACGAGATCCAGGAGTGCCGCGCCGGCGGGGTGGGTCGACCGGGGACGATAGGCCGCTCCGAAGACGGCGTTCTTTCCGTTCGACTTGCCCGCACCCGCAGCCATCGGCCCTCCTGCGGCACCTGCCGGCGCTGCCCCGAATCCTGCACCCATCGGCACCGCGGCCCCCGCCGCCGGCAGTCCTCCAAGCGGCCCGGCACCCGCCATCGCCGGAGTGCTTCCCTCCCCGCCTTCCGCCGCCGCGACCTGTGGAATGCCCGCGGCCAGAAGATCGCTGCAAGGGTAGACCCGCACTTCATACTGCTGCGGCTCCTCGCTCCGCGTGGTGACGACGATCACACCCTCTCGCACGAGATAAATCAGATCGACCTCGGACAGGATCATCTCGAGGGCGGTGCGGAAGGAGACATCGCCGGCCTTCACCGTGAAGTTGATCTTCCCGTCGAACTCGACGCCCGCTTCTTCGATGCGTCTGCGGTCAATCAGAATGGGGACTTCCGCGACTTCCGAAAGATACTGCAAGGCGTCTCGGAGTGGCGTCGCGTCGAATTCCATGTCTTTGACGTCCTGGTCCAGCTTCTTCTCAACCGCCGCCCGACGCTTCTCGGCCGGAGAGACTGTCGGTCCGCCAATGGGCCCGCCGCCAGCCATCGGGGCGGCTGGCGCCTGAGCAACGACCAGTGCGGGGGCCACGGGGTGGGGGTTCGGCCAGAAAAGGAACGCCGCGACCGCGGTCGCAACCGACGCGCTGAAGCCCCAGCGGAGAATCCGGCGACGACGAAGCGCCGCCCTTGGCCGCGACAGCTCCCGCGCCAGGCCGGCCGCGTCGCCCAGCTCGCTCACGGCGCGATGGGCGGCATCCTCAGGGGAGAGCCCCTCCGCCGCGAGCTGCGTCATTCGCTCTTCCAAGTGATCGCGAAGCTCATCGGCGACATCGTTCCGCTGCGCCGGACTGAGATTCAGCAGTTTCGACAGCAGGGTCAGGTAGGCTTCGAACTCGCGCTGAGACATGGCGGCCTCCAGAATGGAGAGACGAGAAGGGCTCGACTGAGATGCGAAAACGGGAACTGAAAAATCCATCCACAGAAACGGGCCACCGGAGGGTTCATCCTTCGAGGGCGGTGCGGACCGGATCGAGGACCGCGCGAATGCAGGCGACATAACGGTCCCATTCGCGGGTCTGCGAGACGAGCCGGCGTTTGCCCGCGGCGGTCAGCTCGTACCACTTGCGACGGCGGCCGGTCGATTGTTCCCACCGGCACCGCACGAACCCGTCCGCCTCCATGCGGTGGAGCAGGGGATAGAGGGTCCCCGCCTGAATCTGCACAAGTTCCCCGCTCGCCTCGCGCAGCCGCTGCTGCAGGTCGTACCCATAACCGGGAGACGACGACAGAAGCGACAGCACCAGCAGATCCAGACTCCCCCGCAACAGATCGGGTCCAAAGCGTTCGGTCATGAAAGGCCTCGCCGAGGTTAGATGCCCCCATATGTTGCCATGCGATATATCGGATGGCCATATATCCGGGCGGCCATCTTCCGGATCCACACGGCTTTTTCGACCGGCGTCCGCGGTTTCTGGAAACTCGGTCGCGCAAATGCCAAATTGGAGGCACGCCTCTCGACTGCGAGAACTCTCGGCCGTATATCAGAGATGAATTCCCTGGAGTGGCGCGATGTGGCAAGTCGTCGGTGCATTTCTTGGCTTTGTGCTCTTTCCGGCGTTGTGTTACGCCGCGGATGCTGAGCGTGACCGCGACGTTCTGGCCGCGATCATCAAAGCGGCCCAGCAACGTCAGACTCGCTGTCAGTCGGTGCGGATGGTGATCCACTACGACTACTGGCAGTCACCAGAACAGGCGAGGGAAGTGCAAGAGCAGTTGGGGGCGGTCAAGTTGCCTAAGAGCTACTTAGAATCGGGCTACACTGTCAGAGCTCATTCGAGCTTCTCTCTCGATGAAAATCGAGTGCGCATTCATCTGGAGGGAGAGACTCCGACGCCCCCCACCTGGGAACCCGTCCACAACGAGTTTCTCACTGTGTTTGATGGACGCCTTCTGATGCGGGCCAGCCCTCCGCGGAAAGAAAGAAAATACTGGTCGATTGATGTCAGAGAAGGACGAGAGTTCCTCGGCTCGCTTCCGCTTCCGATGGCCGCGCATGTGCGACTTCGAGATCCACAATGGATGCACGCCGCGTCAACAGTCTGGGGAGTAGCCGAAGAGACGGTGCGGATTGGAAAGACGAATTGCGTCGTAGTCGCCTTCGGCGATGGGATCAGCACGTTCGCATTTGATCCGACGAACGATTGGGTGCTGCGCCGTTACTGTGTGCCCCAGATGAGCGAAGGGAAGGAAGTGGCTGCAGAAGAAGTCCAGATCGAGTATTCGCAACCCAAGGGAGCTGACTCACACCCGATCTCATGGACGCAGCAGTTTCGCCGCAATGGCAAGGTCCATACCGAGTTGAGGACAAAAGTGGTTGACTGGTCCGTCGCTCCGAAGTGGGGGCCGGAAACCTTCGAGATTCGATATCCGAACCGGTCCATGGTGACGGAGCAAACTGCCGGCGACCATCGTCAGACGACGGGTTACATCATCGATGCTAAAGGAAATCTGCACGAAGCGACACCGGAGCTTGCTCAGGATGGCAAATACCTAAAGCTCCTGGAATAGGAGCGAGCGGATTCGCTCACTCTCCCAATCGTTCCAGCAATGCGTCGTTCTCTTCGCGCAGCTCCTGCGGAAGCCGGTCGCCGAATTTGCGGAAGAAGACTTCCCGCTCGAAGACGTCGGCCCGCCATTCGTCGCGGTCGACCGACATCAGTTCCTTTGCATCAGCCTCGGAGACTCCCACTTCGCGGAAGCCGATCGCGTCGGGAGTCGTGACGCGGCCGATCGGCGAATCGACGTAGTCCCCTTCGCCGCGGCAGCGGGCCGCGATCCACTCGAGGACGTGCATGTTGTCGCCGTAGCCGGGCCACAGGTAGCCCCCGTCGGCGTCCTTGCGGAACCAGTTGACGTGAAAGATCCGCGGCATCCGGTCGCCGCCGCGCTTCCCCACGTCGAGCCAGTGCCGCCAGTAGTCGCCCATGTGGTAGCCACAGAAGGGAAGCATCGCCATCGGATCGTGCCGCAGTTCGCCGACGTCTCCCACGGCGGCCGCGGTCTTCTCGCTCGACATCGTCGCGCCGAGATACGTCCCGTGCTGCCAGTTGAAGGCTTCGAACACGAGCGGAACAGTCGTCGAGCGACGGCCGCCGAAGACGATGGCGCTGATCGGCACTCCCTCGGGCTTCTCCCAGTCCGGGGAAATGCTGGGGCACTGCGATGCGGGAGCTGTGAAGCGACTGTTGGGATGGGCGGCCTTCGTTCCCGAACCGGGAGTCCAGGGCTGTCCCTTCCAGTCGAGACAATGCGACGGCGGAACGTCGGTCAGCCCTTCCCACCAGACCGTCCCGTCCTCGCACAGCGCGACGTTGGTGAAGATCGTGTTCACCCGGCACGCGGCGAGGGCATTCGGATTCGTCTCCTCGCTGGTCCCCGGAGCGACGCCGAAGAACCCCGCCTCGGGATTCACACCGTACAGCCTTCCGTCCGCGCCGAACTTCAGCCACGCGATGTCATCGCCGACCGTCTCGACCTTCCATCCCGCGGCAAGGTATTTATCCGAAGGGACGAGCATTGCGAGGTTCGTCTTCCCGCACGCCGAAGGAAACGCCGCCGCAATAAACGTTTTGCGGCCTTGGGGGTCGGTCAGTCCGAGAATCAACATGTGCTCGGCCAGCCAGCCTTCCTTCCGCGCGACGACGCTCGCGAGCCGCAGCGCGAAGCACTTCTTCCCCAGCAACGCGTTTCCCCCGTAGTTTGAGCTGAAGCTCATCACGAGGTTTTCGTCGGGGAAGTGGCTGATGTAGCGCACGGCGGGGTCGAGGTGGCCCGTGCTGTGAAGACCGCGACTGAAATCGCCGTCGGTCCCCAGTTCATCGAGCGCCATGGCCCCCATGCGGGTCATCGTCCGCATGCTGGCGACGACGTACGGGCTGTCGGTCAGTTCGATGCCCACCTTCGCCATCGGGCTTCCCGGCGGCCCCATGAGATAAGGGACGACATACAGCGTACGTCCCCGCATGCAGCCACGAAACAGCCCTTCAAGCGTGGCGTGCATTTGAGCCGGGTCGGCCCAGTTGTTCGTCGGCCCCGCATCCGATTCGAGGCGGCTGCAGATGAACGTCCGCTGTTCGACGCGGGCGACGTCGTTGACGTCGCTGCGGAAGTAATACGAATTGGGATGTTTCTCGGGATTCAGCCGGATGAGCGTCCCGTCCGCGACCATCTCGCCGTAGAGTCGGTCGATCTCGGCCTGCGAGCCGTCGCACCAATAGACGTGGTCGGGCTCGGTCAGACGGCGGACTTCCTCGACCCACGCTTCCAGGCGGCGATGGCCCATCGCGGTTGGTCCTCGCTTCGGTCGTCGATGCGACACGGTTGGCATGAGCGCTGCCCCTTCCTTGAGCCGTTCATCGCAACTCCAAAGGCACTCTAGGCATTGCGCCCGAGTGCGGCAAGGCGGATCTCATGGGCGACTTTCGATTCTCGTGACGAGAGGCACGGTGAATCGACCCACGTCGTCCAACCGCAGGGGACGGTCCACCTGCGGAATCGTTCCGGATTTGGGCGTTCTCTTGCGCTTCGCTCGTCACGTGGTGCGTCACGGCAACACGTGGCCCACGACCTGAAGACACAGGAGATGAAACGCCTTGTCGCTCAGGCGATGACGTCGTGCACCACGCGGCCGGCGACGTCGGTCAGGCGATAGTCGCGGCCGGCATGGCGATACGTCAGCCGCGTGTGATTCAGCCCCAGCAGGTGCAGAATCGTCGCGTGGAAGTCATGGATGTGGACTTCGTCCTCGGCGACGTCGCAGCCGTGCTCGTCGCTCGAGCCGTAGCTTATCCCGCCTTTCACTCCGCCCCCCGCCATCCAGGACGTGAAGACCTCCGCGTGATGCTCGCGTCCCTTCGCGTCCTTGCCGGTGTTGAACGGCGTCCGTCCGAACTCGGTCGTCCAGACGACCAGCGTCTCGGCCAGCATCCCGCGCGACTTCAGGTCCTTCAGCAGCCCCGCGATCGGCTGATCGACGTTCTTCGCGAGCGGGCCGTGGGCGTTCATGTCGCCGTGCGAATCCCAGTTATTCGACGCGCCGGTGTCGATCAATTCAACGAACCGCACGCCGCGCTCGGCCAGCCGCCGGGCCATCAGGCACTGCCACGCGAACCCCTTCGTGCTGCCGCGCGGCAGCCCGTAGAGCTGTAGCGTCGCATCGCTTTCGTGTGTCAGGTCGAAGGCCTCAGGGGCCGCGGACTGCATGCCGTAGGCGGTTTCGAACGATTTGATGCGGGCGGCGAGGTTTGCATCGTCCTCGCGGCCGGACCGGTGCCGGCGGTTGAGGAATTGCGAGAGACCGAGCTCCATTTCCTGCAGTTCCGAGGCCGCCTGCCGCGGCTTGATGTTGGCAATCGGCTCGGCCCCGGGGGCGACCAGCGTCCCCTGATGGCAGCCGGGGAGGAAGTCGGACGCCCAGACCTGTCCCCCCGCATACGGGAGGTGCGGGGCGAGGACAACGAACGACGGCAGGTTGCGATTCTCGGTTCCGAGGCCGTAGCTGACCCACGAGCCGACGCTGGGACGCGGGAACGTGACCGAGCCGGTGTGAATGCCCAGCGTCGCCTGAAAGTGGTCCGGGTGATCGTTCTTCATCGAGCGGAGCAGACACAGGTCGTCCGCACACCCGGCGATGTGCGGGAAGAGCTCGCTGATCCACAGCCCCGACTCACCACGCTGCTTGAACTCCCATTGCGGGCGTTTGAAGTACTTCTCGACGACGCGGTTGTTTGGCGCGAAAGCCTCGAGCATGCGGGGAGGCACGAGAAACGACTTGTTGTGGTCCTCGATGAGTTTCGGCTTGTAGTCAAACGAATCGACATGCGAGGCGCCGCCGCTCATGTTGAGGAAGATGACGCGCTTCGCCTTGGGGGCGAAGTGCGGGGCGCGGGGCGCGAGGGGGTCGACTTCGGCCGGGGCGGGAGCGCTGGTGTCGGCGAGGAGTTCCGACAGAATGCCGGGGAGCATCAGCGAACCGCCGACGAGCGATTGAATCACCGACCGTCGCGACAGGCAGGCGTCAGACTTCATCTCAGGATCCAGGGCGTGAAGATGATTCGTAGCACGAGCACTCCTGCCCGTGAGTGAGCCAATGCAGAAAGATTACGCAGGGGCAGGAGCGCCCCTGCGACGGTCTAATCGACGAACAGGAACTCGTTCGCACTCATCAGCGAGCGGGCGAGAGCGGACCAGACCTTGAGGTCGACCTCGTTCGCTGGCGTCTTCAGTGCGGTCAGTTTGTCGCGGTACTTCTGGAAAAACGCGAGCGTCTGCTTCTGTTCCTCATCCTCGGGTGATCGACCGAAGGCGGCCTGCCAGGCGAAGGTGATCCGTCCGGCATCGTCCGCAGCCGCGGCGATGATCCGTTCGGCGAACTTCGTTGACGTCGAGTGGGCGAGCGGGTCGTTCATCGCGAACAAGGCCTGGAGTGGCGTCGTGCTGAGGAGACGCACGCCGGTGCTCGAGCTCGGGTCGGCTCCGTCGAACAGGGCGAGGTACGCATTCCGCCGCAACCGCTGCTGCATCAGGTAGACGCTCCGCCGCCGCGTCTCGTAGTTGGCAACGAACGGGTTGTGCTGAGACCATCCCCACGTGTGTTGCGGGGGGAATGGGTGCGGCTCCGGGGGCGTTTCGTCGAGGGCCCCGCTGACGAAGAGGAGCGAATCGCGGATCGACTCGGCATCGAGACGGAGGCGATTGAACCGCCAGTAGAGTTCGTTGTTGGGATCCAGACGGCGGCTTTCGGCGATCTCGGTTCCGGCCAGTTGCCACGTCTGCGACAGAAGGATCAGGCGGTGCATGGACTTGATCGACCATCCGCTCTCCATGAACCGTGCTGCGAGATAGTCGAGCAGGGCCGGGTGAGTCGGCGCCTGCCCGCGGGTGCCGAAGTCGTTCGGCGTCGAGACGAGACCGCGGCCGAAATGATATTGCCAGAGCCGGTTGACCATGACGCGGGCCGTCAGCGGGTTCTCCGGATCGGTGATCCATTCCGCCAGTTGCAGTCGCCCGCTCGTCCTGGCGTCACCCGGCAGCGTGTTGCCGCCGAGGACCGCGGGGAAGTGCCGCGGAACTTCTTCGCCGGGCCGCTTGGGGTCGCCGCGCACCTGCAGCTTCGCATTCGCGGGAGTCGACTCGGCCACCGCATAGGCCGTCTTCACCACGGGTTCGGCGCCATTGAGCGCCCCGCGCCGCTGCCGCGCCTCGTTGAGGGCCTTTGTCGCGGCTACGACTTTCTTCGCGGCGTCTTCGCCGGTCGCCTTCTTCGCCTCGGCTTCAGCGGCTTCGAGCATCTTCACTTCGGCATCCGCCGCTGCCACCTTTTCGCGGTGCGGCTTCATCAGGGCTTCGATTTCTTCGGCCGTCATCAACGGGACGAAGTCTTCCTGCCGCTTGCCGACCTCGGCTCCGGGGAACGGATATCGCGTGCTGCTGAAGATTCCGTAGAGACCGTAGTAGTCGCTCATCGTGAAGGGATCGAACTTGTGATCGTGGCAGCGGGCGCAGGAGATCGTGCAGCCGAGCATCGCCTTCCCGACATTGTCGATCGTGTCTTCCAGTGTGAGATGGAATTCGCCCATCCGGTCGCCGCCGAAACGCCGGGCGATGGCGAGGTAACCGGTGGCGATGGTGCGGTCGTACTTCTCGGTTTCGTTCGCCGCGGGGAGCAGATCGCCGGCGAGCTGCTCCCGCAGGAACTGGTCGTAGGGCATGTCGCGGTTGAACGCCGCGATCACCCAGTCGCGGTACTTGTAAGCCTGCGGGATGGGGTAGTCGGAGGCGTTGCCACAGGTGTCCGAATACCGGACGACGTCGAGCCAGTGCCGGCCCCAGCGCTCGCCGTAGCGCGGCGAACCGAGGAGCCGGTTGACGACCGTTTCGAAGGCATGAGGCGAGTCATCGGCGAGGAACGACTCCATCTCGCCGGGCGTCGGCGGCAGGCCGGTCAGGTCGAACGTCACGCGCCGCAGCAGCGTCCGTTTGTCGGCGGCGGGGGCCGGTGTGACATTCGCCTCTTCCATCCGCGCGAGCACAAAGCGATCCACCGCGTTGTGAGTCCAGGCCTCGTTTTTCACGGCGGGCAGCGGCGGGTCTTTCACCGGCTGGAATGACCAGAACTTCCGTCCCTCGTCGAGACTCATTCCGTACTTGCGGGCGGCGGCCTTGCGCGGATCGATCGCTCCCTGGCGAATCCATGTTTCGAGGTCGGAGATCTCGCCCGAAGAAAGCTTCTTCTGCGGCGGCATCTTGAGCGATTCGTCCGAGTGACGCACCGCCTTGAGGATCAAGCTCTTGTCCGGCTCGCCGGCGACGAGGGCCGGCCCCGAGTCTCCGCCCTTGAGAAGCCCGTCGCGGGTGTCGACGACGAGGCTCCCTTCCGACTTGCCGCTCTCCCCGCTGTGGCACTCATAGCAGTAGACGGCAAAGATCGGCCGGATCCGCTTCTCGAAGAAGTCGAGTTTCTGCTCGCGGACTTCGGGCGATTCATCGGCGGCACGGGCCAGGCCCGCGCCGAGCAACAACCAGCCGAGGCAGAGAACTCGCGTCACGCTCACAGTCCAACGCATGCGAAACCGCCGGATGCAACGGGGGAAGCCGATCTCGGATCGTCATTCATTCATCGACTCGTTGACGATCCAGCATAGCCGATCGCCGGGGACGAGATAATGTTCTGATGTGACGTGCTGACGGGACGGGCTTAGGAGCGGATTTCACCACAGCCTATGGTGATCGAACTGAGAGATGCGGCGTGCATCACTACGCCGAAGGCGTTTCATCCGCTAACCCAGCGTCGCGAGGCCTGGCGAGCGCACGCTGGGTGGGGGCATCGA
>JADZEF010000215.1 GCA_020850695.1 Planctomycetaceae bacterium
CACGAACATCGATGACTTCAGCGAGGGGCAGGGGACGAGCGCCATGCTGAAGAGCATGGCCACGCATTACGTGTTCCAGTCGGTCGTGTTTTTCGACCTGATCGGATCGATCCTGGCGGTGACGGCCGTGATGGTCGTCTTTGCGCTCCTCCAGAAGAGCAGTGAGATCCTCCCGATCCTGGCCGCCGGCATCCCGATGACGCGCCTGCTGAGGCCGGTCGTCTATGGAATGGGCGTGCTGACGCTGGGCATTGTGCTCAACCAGGAACTCATTCTTCCGCGGATCTCTCACATCCTGGAAGCGCCGCGCGGACAGAAGGCGACGGGGGACAAGACCGTCGAGCCGGTCTACGATCACCAGACGCAGATCCTGATTACCGGCCGGTCGCTGTTCGTCCGTGAGAATCGCATGGAGCAGGCGACGTTCGTGCTGCCGATCCGCGAAATCGCCGCCGAGCTGACGAACATCCGCGCGAAGAATGCCCGCTGGTTTCCCGACACAGCAGACCGCAAGGCGGGCTGGTTGCTGGAAGGAGCGGTTCCCAACTTCAGCGACATCCGGCTGACCGAGGGGGGCGTCAGCCGCGTCCTGCCGACGGACAAGCCGGACGAAATCTTCATCGTGACGGGAGTCAGCTTCGACCAGCTCTACAGCCGGCACAGCAGCTACAAGTACCTCTCCACGCCGGATCTCATCCGCCGGATCAAGAACCCGTCAGACATCGTTTCGATCAAAGCGCAGGTGATGCACCTGCACACACGGCTGGTTCGCCCCTTCCTGAATCTGGCATGCGTGTTCATCGCCGTGCCGCTGATCGTGCGACGCGAAAGCCGGAGCCTCATCACGAGCTTCGCTCTCTGCTCGGTCGTTCTCGGCGCGATGCTGGCGCTGCTGCAGCTGTGTGCCTACCTCGGGCAGGCGAACCTGCTGCGGGCCGACGTCGCCGCCTGGCTGCCGATCATCGCCTGCGGGACCTGCGGCGCGTGGGTCAGCGGGCTGATGCAGACATAAGTTCTGCGATTGAGCACCCAATGAGACCGAAGGATGGAAACGTTCTCCGCTCGACAGTTCCCCAACCCCGATCCCATGGGAGGATCGTTGCGGTGCCTCATCCGTAGTCTCGCGAGAGGTCAGGCTCGCAATCCCGCGACTCCGTTCCCGGTGGTATGATCCTGATGGGGAGCGAAACCCTCGCTGACTCGCACCATTCTTCAGACCCAAAGGACGAGCATGGCCGTCGCAATGGAAGTCTCCAAGGCGCTCGACCTGCGCCATCTTGCCCTTCCGACGGGGGGACCGAGAATCTTGCGACTGGAAGTCGAAGAGTATGTCGACCATTCGGGGGACGACGCTCTTCGCGTCTGGGCCATATTGCCGAATGATGTCGACGTGGAAGGACTGACGGGTCGGTGGGTCGTCGACTTCAAGGGGGCGATCCGTGACGCGCTGCGTGCCCAGGGAATCTCTCTTTTCCCATACATTTCCATCGCGCCGGAGTCCGAATGGCGCGAAGCGACGTCGGAGTCGTGACGGGTGCACGAGGACCTTTTCCGACAGGCTCGACGCCTTGCCACGCTCGATCCGAAGCGCCCCAGGCAGGCCAATCTGCGGCGCGCCGTATCGTCGGCTTACTATGCGGCGTTCCACGCCCTCATCGACGGATCGTGTCGGATGGTCTTCGGCGGCCAACATCAGCAGGCCCCGTTTCGTCAGGTTCTCGGCCGCGCATTTTCGCATAGCGTCATGAAGGAAGCGTGCCGATCGTTCCTTGGCGGAACACTCAAAGCATCCGTCCGCAAAGGGCTCCCCTCGGCCTTCACGATACCTGCCGCAGTCCGCAGGATGGCCGAAGCCTTCGTCGAATTGCAGCAGATCCGTCACCTGGCCGACTACGATCTGACGGAGCGATTCACAAGATCGGACGTCCTGCTGCTCATCGAGCAAGCCGAGTCCGCACTCGACGACTTCCAACGACTTCCCCCTTCGGACGAAAACACCAACTTCCTCGCCTGCCTCTGGGCGTGGGGCGCCTTGGCCAATCGCTAAGACCGAATCTTGCGTCATCGACTTTGGAATTCTCGCATGCCCAACCGTCCCGCAGAATTGTCCGGCAACCCGCTGCTGGTGGAATCCGGCCTTCCCCCCTTCGACCGCATCGAGCCCGCGCACATTGTCCCCGCGGTGCGGCAGCTTCTGAGCGAGGCCCAGGAGCAACTCGAACAAGTGGAAGCGACCGTCGAGCCGACCTGGGCCTCGGTGGTCGATCGACTGGACGATATCGATCGCCCCTTCGAGCGCGGCTGGGGACCGGTCGGGCACCTGTTCGGCGTCAAGAACTCACCCGAATTGCGGGAAGCTTACGACACCGTGCGGCCCGAGCTCGTGCAGTTCAACCTGCGGATGAGCCAGAGCGAGCCGATCTTCCAGGCGCTCCGCGGCCTTCGCGACGGGGCCGCCTGGGCGAGCCTCGATGCCACGCAGCGGCGGATGATCGAGAAGAAGATCCAGGGAGCCGAACTCTCGGGAATCGGCCTCCCGCCGGCCGAGCGGACGCGGTTCAACGACATCGCGAAGGAGCTTTCACAGCTCAGCACGAACTTCTCCAACAACGTGCTCGACGCGACCAAAGCCTTCGCGATGATCCTCACGGAGCCGAGCGAAGTCGAAGGCCTGCCGCCGTCGTCGCTGCAACTCGCCGCCCAGTCCTACAACCAGGCGAAACCGGCCGACGCGGCCGACGCGACGCCCGAAGCCGGGCCGTGGCGGATCACGCTCGACTTCCCCAGCTACGGCCCCTTCCTGCAGCACGCCCGCCGCAGCGATCTCCGCGAGCAGCTGTATCGGGCGTTTCTCGTCCGTGCCTCGGAAGGAAACTTCGACAACACGCCGAACATCCCGAAGATCCTGGCGCTGCGTCAGGAGCAGGCGCGGCTGCTGGGCTTCAAGACGTTTGCCGAGATGAGCCTCGTCCGCAAGATGGCCCCCGGCGTCGCAGCCGTGGACGAGACGCTGGAGACGCTGCGTGCGGCCTCGTGGGATGCGGCCGTCCGCGACATGGACGAGCTGCAGGCGCTGGCCGCTGCCTCGGGTGTCTCCGACCCGCTCAAGCACTGGGACGTTCCCTACTGGGCCGAGCGTCTCCGTGAGCAGCGTTTCCAGTTCACCGACGAAGAGCTGCGCCCCTACTTCTCGCTCGACCGCATCCTGAAAGGGATGTTCGACCTGGTGCAGCGGCTCTTCGGCATCACGGTCAAAGCCGCCGATGGCCGCGCCCCAGTCTGGCATCCCGACGTCCGGTTCTTTGAAGTCTTCAACGAGGCGGGCAAGCACATTGCCTCATTCTACCTCGACCCCTACTCGCGACCCGAGAACAAGCGCGGCGGAGCCTGGATGGACGACTGCCTCGGCCGTCGCCGCGTCGGCGCGAACCGTTCAGAGATCCAACTGCCGGTCGCTCACCTCGTCTGCAACTCGACGCCGCCGGTCGGCGACAAGCCGTCGCTGATGACGTTCCGCGAAGTCGAGACGCTGTTCCACGAGTTCGGCCACGGCCTGCATCACATGCTGACGACCGTCGAGTACGCCGAGGTGGCGGGGACCAGCGGCGTCGAGTGGGACGCGGTCGAGCTGCCGAGCCAGTTCATGGAGAACTGGTGCTATCACAAGCCGACGCTGCTCGGGATGACCGCCCACTATCAGACGGGCGAGCCGCTGCCCGAAGCATTATTTGAGAAAATCGTCGCGGCCAAGACGTACCGGGCCGGCACGATGATGTTGCGGCAGTTGATGCTGGGCATGACCGACCTCGAACTGCACCACCGCTACGGAGTCGACCAGCCGGCGACCGAATCCGCGTTCGACGTCCAGCAGCGGATCAGCCGCAAGACGTCGGTGCTTCCGCTGCTGCCTGAGGACCGGACGCTGTGCGGGTTCACGCACATCTTCGCCGGGGGCTACGCGGCGGGTTACTACAGCTATAAGTGGGCCGAGGTGCTGAGCGCCGATGCGTTCGCCGCATTCGAGGAGGCGGGGCTCGACAACGAGACTGCGGTGAAGGAGACCGGGCGACGCTTCCGCGACACGATCCTCGCCGCGGGCGGCAGTCGCCACCCGCTCGAACTGTTCCAGGCGTTCCGCGGTCGCGGTCCGAGTGTCGAGGCGTTGCTGCGGCACAGCGGACTGAGGGCGGAGGCCTGAGCGTCAAGGAACCGTTCAAAGAGGTACGCGATGCCGCCGCAATGTCCCGTTTGCCATCATGAGATTGTGAAGGGAGCGGTCGCCTGCGGGGCCTGCGGCACTCGTCTGCAGTCCCCGTCGGGCGAGCCGATCGTCGAGCGGCCGACGCGGGACGATCGCGGTCCGGGCGTCACGCCGTGGGCCGTGCTTCGTGTCGTTGCAGTGGTTATCGCCGTGATGGCATGCATCTCCATTCTGCTCCCCTTACTGCAGCACCGTCGCGGGCATGATGTCGCGTACAGCAAAACGCAATCGAAGAACAACCTTAAGCAGATCGGCCTCGCGTCTCACAACTACCACGATCAATACGGAAATTTTCCTATTGGAGGAACTTTCGACGACGAGGGGCGTGGGCTTCACAGTTGGCAGACTCGATTGCTTCCCTTCGTCGATGAGCAAGCCCTCTATGATGGAATCGACTTACAAGCGGCGTGGAACGACCCCGTGAACTCCGTTCCATTCGCACAGGTCCGCGGCGTGTACTGCAATCGCTCCTTCCCTGAACTGAGCCAGCCGGTCAACGGCTTCGCCCTCAGCGCCTACGCCGGAAATTCTGAGGTGCTGCTTCGGAACGCCGGAATCGCGATCCGCGACTTCCGCGATGGCGCGTCGAACACCCTGCTGGCGGGCGAAGTGGCCGAAGGATTCAAGCCCTGGGGCGATCCAACAAACGTCCGCAACCCGGCCGACGGCGTGACGGGGGGGCCGCTCGGTTTCGGCGGTCCGAAGCGATTCCCCTATCTGTTGTTCGCCGATGGCTCGGTGAAGAGTTTCTCGAAGGACGTGAGTGCGGACGTTCTCAAGGCGCTGGCGACGCCGGCGGGCGGGGAGCCCGTCGATCCGAACTCCTATTGAGCCGCGGCGATCGGCGATGCGTGACTGAGGAGAATCCCATCGGCGGCTTCCGTGTTGCACGGTGGACGAGCCGCGGAGAGACTGGATTCAGGTCAGGAACTCCTCGGAAGGATCGTCGATCATGTCGAGCGAATCGAGCGCAAAGGAATCCGGGAATCGGATCGGGCTGATCCTGGCCGTCGTGGCGGCCCTGGCACTTTACATTCTCAGTCCACTGCCCGTGGTGATGGCCATGGAACGCTGGTTCGGACTGAGCATGGCCGTTCCGCCCGACAACTGGTGTGTGACGGCCATCAACGTGGTTTACTTC
>JADZEF010000216.1 GCA_020850695.1 Planctomycetaceae bacterium
ATATATCAAACTCGTTGACATCTCGGCTTGGAAGGAGCCGAACCGGAGCAGGAGCAACCCGGCGCCGTGCCGGACATCAATGCCCCCGCACGTCTCCGTCCTTCCAACGGCAAGACGTGCGGGGGCTTACTTTTTGGGGAGTTCGACGGACGTGATTTGAATGTGAAGGCCAAAGAATGAGTGAAGCCGCTCGGGACGGCAATCCCGGCGGCTTCGAGGGCTATTTCAACGGCACCCCTGTGAGAAGGCTCCGCGAAACGTCTTCGCGGTAGCTTAGGAGACTACGCGCGATGACGCAAGCGAAAAACGAAGAATTCACAACTGGCGACGCAGCGAAGCTGGCGCGAGTGGGCGCGATGATCGTCGGATCATTTCTCGAAAGCGTCGATGACGATGCCGCCATTGAGTTAGGGCGAGGGCTCGCTCGTCTCGTTCAGCGTTTTGCCTGGGGGTTGCAGGGCACTTTCACGCCGGAAGGCGGCATGTTCGACACGTTCATGCTCGCCATGTTTCAGGACCGTGACCCCAATACGATTCTCCGGTGGTGCAAGGAGCATGACGTCCCGCTACGGAAGGCTGGCCGTCCGTTTTCTTACAAGGGATCCGAGATTGTGGACGCCGCGCGGGGAGCATCAGATGGCGAGGAAGCGTCGGGGAAGGGGTGAAGGCTCGATCTATCTTCGAAAGGATGGCCGGTGGACTGGCACCATCAGTTTCGGTCACGACAACAAAGGGAGGAGGCGACGTCGACACATCTACGGTAAGTCGAAAGCCGAGGTCCAGAAGAAGCTGATGCGACTGCATGCTCGCGGCGTCCGCGCAACGTCCGATGCCGCAAAGCAAACGATTGTTGCATATCTGATGGAGTGGCTGGAGACAATCAAGCTGAACCTTAAACGTACGACGTTCCGCGAGTATGAACGGGTTGTGAGGCGATACCTTTTGCCCTACTTTGGGTCCGCGCGGCTCGAACAGCTCACGGCTGCGATGATCGACCACATGCACTCGACGATCAAGTCGCCATTCAATCGCCGCTACGCACACACGGTGCTCTCAGCTGCGATCAAGCAGGCCTGGCGGCGAGGCATCATTGAGATGAATCCGTGTGCGATGGTTGATCCGCCTCGTGTTCCGAAGCGGCCGAAACGAATCTTGACTGTCGCTGAGATTGACCGCTTACTGAAGGCGTGCGAAGGAACGCGATATCACGCAATCATCGTCCTAGCCGTCCAAGCGGGAATGCGGCAGGGAGAAATCTTCGGACTCCAAGTATCAGACTGGAATCGCCAGTTGGGTGTCCTTCATGTGCAACGGGCACTGACAGAGGTCGACGGAGTTACACTGCTTGAGGAGCCGAAGTCTGACTCCGCTCGCCGGCTTATTACGCTACCGGAGCGATCGACGAAGGCTCTCGAATCCCATCTGAAGTTCGTCGAGGGGGGTGGCGAGTCGGACGGCTTCCTGTTCACTGGAGAGCGCGGAAAGCCGCTCGGCAAGGCGAATTTTTACAGGCTCTTCTACAAGCCACTGTTCGCTGCGGCCAACGTGCCGTATTGTCGTTTTCACGATCTCCGACACACGTCCGCATCGCTTTTACTTCAGGCTGGCGTGCATCCGAAGGTCGTACAGGAACGCCTTGGTCACAGCAGCATCAGCATCACAATGGACCTTTACAGCCACGCGGTGCCATCGCTTCAACGTGAGGCGGCGGACAAAATGGACAACATTTTTGGAGGGTGAAAAATTGGCAGCAAGAGTGTGGAAAGTGTCAGTCAGCCGGTTCTACGAAGGAAGCTGGGACACTTTCGAATACCACATTGTGGGTGCCGGCGAGGCAGATGAAGTGTTGAGCTGGATCGCTTTGCAGCGGCTTCCGGAATGGCGATCGAAACTGGGTCCGGATGCTCATGTGATCGGGATGGAGGCAAGCACGATGCTTGATTCCGTGATGCCGTCGGCGATCACCGACCAGGTTCCTTTCGTCACGATTCCGGGAAATGCTTCACTGCGATCGATGGGGCTTTCCAACCGTTGTCTCAACGCCTTGGAGAAGCGAGAAATTACCACGATTGACCAGCTCTGTGCGAAGTCTGAAAAATGGCTTTGGAGCTTGAAGGGTCTGGGCGACGGTTCAGTCAAGGAAATCATCGGGTTCATACGGAAAATCGGACGATCGTTCGCCCCTCATCAGCCCGGAGTAACGGACGACGAAGAAGACTGATTGGCGGTCAGTATGGCTGTCACGCTAAAACACAACCCCGACATCACACCCATAAGTGATGTCGGGGCATCGAGTTACCCGGCCAGGATTCGAACCTGGACAAACAGGACCAAAACCTGTTGTGCTACCGTTACACTACCGGGTAGCAACTCGCGCTGAATCTCCCACAGGCCGACACGCGGCCGGAGGAGGAAGTTCGGGCAGGATTCACTCGTCGGCCGCTTGTCAGCCCGAGGAGTCGACTACCTGAACTGGGGCCAAGGTTAGCAAATTGGGTCAGAACGGCAAGGGCAGCAGACGAAGGCATGATGTCTGAGGCGAGCCGGCCGGAATGGTCGGGCGGATTCGAGCGCCCGCCGCGCAGTCGCTGGCCCCGGAAGCATGGACTCGGGCGAACTCCGTTGCCGCAGTGCCAGCCATCCGGTTGGCAAGGTGCAGCGGAATTCGTCCAAGTCCCCGCATCCGGGGCCTGCTCTGCAATCAGCAGATCGACTGCCGTCAGTTCGCACGCGCCGTCACGATGTCGGCGTCTTCTGCGAGTGCTTCGGACGTCGGATCGTCCAGTCGCTGCCGCGCACCACACACGTTCATGGCATGGCGGCAGAAGACGACGGCGATGGGGCAGCGTCCGTAGAGGGCAGCCGCATTGAGGTAAGCGTCTTCCAGCATTTCCTCAGCCTGCTCGATTCCTTCCATCCCGTTGAAAATTTCCCCCTGGTCGAGCGCCCAAAGGGCCCGCACCCACGCCAGGCGGAGTTCTTCACAGGCGTTGTTCTCCAACTCCTGCGGGACCGGATGATCGGCCAGAATTTTCGCCAGTTCGCGGCACTGCGCACTCCGCTGACGCACCATGATTTCGGCGAAGGTCTGGATCGACTCATCAGGAGCGACGTCGGCCAGTTCCTGGTAACCTTTCAGGCTCAGGAGGTTCATCTGAAGAATCTGGGCAGCCGTTTCGACGATTCCCGTGCTGTCGGTCCGCACGATGTCCTCGCGGCGGGCGACCGGCTTGTGCAAAAAGGGGTTCGATCGACGCGACTCAGTACGCCCGGGTTGATTGCGGTGATCGTTGCGGCGAGCGCGGGTGGTGCGAGCGTAAGAGGTGGCGGACAGCATGGCTCTTGAATCCTGAGAGCTTTGGACTTGAGGGGTTAGTGGTTTCAAACGCGGACGACCACGGCGAATGCAAGACCCATGCCGGTCGTCGAAGTTTCCTCCGCACGGTCTTGCGGGTGCGGCGCAAGTCGCTTTTCTGATGCAGCTTGCGTTGAAGCAGCAGGACCTGGCGCGTAACCCCACGCAGCAAACTCTCCCTCGTCGAGCGCAGGGTGGCGGAAAATCAACCAATGGATTCCCGAATCTCCAGAGGTCAGCGGAGAGCGTTGCCATGACACTTGAGACGCGACGCCGAGTCTGGTCGGCCATGGCGTTCGCTATAGCATGGGCGTGCGCTGGCCGTGCCGTCGCTGCCTCCGAAGCCGGCAGCAGCCCGCTGCCGGCCCGGCCGAACGTCCTGTTCCTGGCGATTGACGATCTCAACGACTGGGTCGGTTGCCTGAAGGGGCACCCTCAGGTTCAGACGCCTCATATCGACGCCCTCGCCGCACGCGGGACTCTCTTCACGAATGCTCACTGCCAGGCTCCCCTCTGCAATCCGTCGCGTAGCAGCGTGCTCACCGGACTTCGTCCGTCGACGACCGGCGTCTACGGTCTCGCCCCGGGACTGCGCGACGTCGCCGAGCTCAGGAACCATGTCACCCTGCCGCAAACCTTCACGCGGGCCGGCTACTACACCGCCACGTGCGGGAAGATCTTCCACGATGGATCCATCCCGCAGCTTCTGCAGGCGACCGAGTTTTCGACATGGGGGCCGGCTCCCGGCATGCCGAAGCCTCCACAGAAACTCTCACGGATTGCGGGGGGCCATCCGCTGATGGATTGGGGAGTCTTTCCCCCCCGGGATCAAGAGCAAGCGGACTGGAAAATCGCGACCGCTGCCGTCGAGCAGCTTCGATCGGCCCCGCGCGACAAGCCCTTCTTTATCGGATGCGGATTCCGTCTGCCGCACGTTCCGTGCTTCGCGTCGCAGCGCTGGTTCGACCTGTATCCCGACAATCGTCTGATCATGCCCATGGTGCGGGAAGACGATCGCGAAGACACGCCGCGGTTCTCCTGGTATCTCCATTGGAAATTGCCCGAGCCGCGTCTCGCGACACTCCAGCGCCACAATGACTGGCGCCCGCTGGTCCAGGCCTACCTGGCGTCCATCAGCTTCGTCGACAGCCAGGTGGGACGGGTTCTGAAGGCCCTCGACGAATCAGGTCGGGCCGAGCGCACGATTATCGTCCTGTGGTCGGATCACGGATGGCATCTCGGGGAGAAAGGAATCACCGGCAAGAACACCCTGTGGGAACGGTCGACGCGCATCCCGCTCATTCTGGCCGGCCCCGAGATCGCGCGCAATGCGGTCTGTGCGGAACCCGTCGAACTTCTCGACCTGTTCCCGACTCTGCTCGAGCGCTGCGGCTTTCCCGCCCGTCCGGATCTCGAAGGGCACAGCCTCGGGCCCCAGCTGCGAGAGGCGACGACGCCGCGTCCATGGCCGGCGATCACGACGCACAACCAGGGGAATCACTCAGTTCGAACGCGGGACTGGCGGTATATCCGCTATGCGGACGGGTCGGAAGAACTCTACGACCACCGCATCGATCCGAACGAGTGGACGAACCTCGCCTCGCGCGACGAGATGTCTGAGACGCTTCGCGAACTGCGGCGGTGGCTCCCGCGGATCGACCGGCCCGCGGTTCCTGGAAGTAAGCACCGAGTGCTGCTGTACGATCCCGCAACGAAGGCGGTGAGTTGGGAAGGAACCTCCATCGGATCGGACGATCCGATACCGAATGACGAGTGACGCTTCCCGGATCGATTCGACCGTCGAAAACCGCAGCCACGAGCCTTTGGTCGCTCGGCATCCTCAAGCCGTCTCCGCGACCATTCAACAATCGGGGGATGAGTGGGTTCAAACCGCCCGGATCAATCGATCCCCAGGTTGTGCTCGATCGAGTTGGCCTTCTCGGACATGATGTACTTCTTGTACCAGCGGTCCGGATCGCGCTCGCGCCGGTAGTGCTGCCGCGTCTCTTTTCCGACGAACTTCCACTCTTCATCCGACTCGGTCGAGGGATCGTAGTCGTCCGGCTTCGGCCGCATCTGACGCCAGGTCTGCTTCGTCGCATCGGTCATGCTCTCGACCAGCATGCAACCGGTGGCCGACCAGCATGCCAGCACACACAGCGCTGCCACAGCACCTCGGTGACTCATCTCTGTGCTCCAGGAACGGCGACCGCCGCAGGCCCGTCGACGTGAATCGACTGACCGCCGGCGCGCAACGATGAACGTCAGGCAACGCGAACTCTGCCTGTCGCTTGCGAATCGGAAATGTGACGGAAAACGGAAAGACGTCGATGGGACGATGCGCGAAGTCACCGGGAACGGATGACGTTCTGATCGCCTGACGGAGGCGGGAAAAAGGAAGGGACGCGGATTCTGCCGATTTCCCCGTGGATGTCCAGACCAGCTTTGCAAGAATTGAGGTACGGTTCACGGGACTTTGAAGCGATCGGGAGCGGATCTATGGTGTTGCGGCGCATCGTACTGGGGATTGCCGGGCTGTTGACGGTTCTGGCCCTGATCGCTGGTGCGGCGTACTGGAGTTCCCAGCAGGCTCCCCCGTTTTACGTCGAAGCGACCGCCCCCCCCGCCAAGCCGGAGGTGCGGCGGGAGCAGGCAAAGGCATTCGAGGAGCGGACGGTCGAGTTGGCCGAGCAGGTGCGAGCAGCGGACGCCTGGCGTCACGAGTTTTCGCAGGACCAGATCAATGCGTGGCTGGCCGAAGAGTTGAGCCAGCGGTTCGGCCATCAGATTCCGAGCGGCGTGAGCGACCCGCGCGTCCGGCTGGCGGAAGGGGCGATCGATGTGGGGTTCCGCGCGGAAGATCCGAGGACGAAGCTCCAGACGGTCGTCAGCGTCCGGATCGTTCCGCTCGCCGTCTCGACCAACCAGGTGACCGTCGCAATATCGTCGCTGCGAGCCGGATTGATGCCGATCCCCGCCGACCGAGTCCTCAAGGACGGAGTTCAACGTCTGGAGGCGGCGGGATGGAAGATTGTGCGATCGACGCGCGACGGCGCCGACGTGCTGGAGATCGACCTGACGGACGCGCTTCCCGCGGGAGCCACGCTGGAGTCGCTCCGCGTCGAATCGGGCCGGTTGGACGTCGAGGGGCATGGCGCGGGGAGCGCGGAGAAGCCGGCTCCGGAACCGAACGAATAAGCAGTGGCAAACCGATCGGTGCGGGTCAGTGGACCAGAGGGGTGCGGCGGGTCACTTTTCAGGGGGGGAGCGACCCGATATCGTGTCGGCGCGGGTGGTGCTTGAATTGGCTCAAGGTGCGCCGCCCTTCCGCATGTCCCTGCAAGGATTACGCATGGCCCCTCCGGAACTTCGATACGCCAAATCGCACGAATGGGTGAAGCTCGAGGGAGGCGTCGCCACCGTCGGCATCACCGACTTCGCCACCAAGGAACTGACCGACCTGGTCTACCTCGACCTCCCCAAGGTCGGGCGCAAGCTGAAGGCAGGCGAGATCTTCGGCGTGATCGAAAGCGTCAAGTCGGCCAACGACCTTTACTCGCCGGTGGCGGGCGAGGTCACGGCCGCCAACACCAAGCTTCCGGACGACCTGGCCACTCTGTCGGCCGACCCGTTCGGCAAGGGCTGGCTGATCCAGATCAAGGTCTCCGACGCGTCCGCCGTCGACGGCCTGATGGACTCGATCGCCTACGATAAGCATTGCCGGGATTCGGCCCACTGACCGGCGGCACGTGTCGTTTGCCCTCTGCACTTCAATTCGGTTTCGAGATCCCGCGTGACTTACCTCTTCAACACTCCTGACCAACAGCAGGAGATGCTCCGGACGATCGGAGCCGAGTCGATCGAAGCGCTGTTCGCCGAGCAGATTCCCGCCGAGCTGCGGATGAAGCGGCCGCTCGACCTCCCCGCGGCCGAAACCGAGATCGAACTCGAAGCGCGGGTGCGCGAGCTGGCCGCACGCAACGCCGGCCCCTCGACGCGGGTCTGCTTTGCCGGGGGCGGGGCGTACGACCATTTCATTCCGGCGGCGGTCGACGAGATCGCTTCGCGCGGCGAGTTCTACACCGCCTACACCCCCTACCAGGCTGAAGCCAGCCAGGGGACGCTGCAGACGTTCTTCGAGTATCAGACGCTCGTCTGCCAGCTGACCGGAATGGACGTCGCCAACGCCAGCCTCTACGAAGGCGGGAGCGCCGTCGCCGAAGCGGCCTTCATGGCGATGCGCGTGACCGACCGGCACAGCCGCATCGTCGTGCTGGGATCGGTCCATCCCGAATACCGCCAGGTGCTCGAGACGTATCTCGCGAACCTCTCCTGCGAGATCGTCACCGTGCCGACGTCCTGCGGTGCCGCCGACCCGGACGTGGTCGCGAAGGCGCTCGACGACAGCACGGCCGCCCTCATCCTCCAGCACCCCAACTTCTTCGGCTGCCTCGAAGAGGTGAAGGCACTCTGCGACCTGGCCCATGCCCGCGGCGCAATGGCCGTCGTTTCGTTCGACCCGATCAGCCTCGGAGTCCTGGCTCGCCCCGGCGATTACGGGGCCGACATTGTGGTCGCCGAAGGGCAATCCCTCGGAACGCCGCTGCAATACGGTGGACCGTTCCTCGGGATGCTCGCGTGCCGCAATGAATTCGTTCGCAAGATGCCGGGCCGCCTCATCGGCGAGACCTCCGACCAGTCGGGCCGCCGCTGCTTCGTCCTCAATCTGCAGGCCCGTGAGCAGCACATCCGTCGCGACAAGGCGACGAGCAACATCTGCACGAACCAGGGGCTGTTGGCGCTCCGCGCCACGACCTATCTCGCTCTCCTCGGCCCGCACGGCTTGCGCGAGGCCGCGGAACTGTGCGTCCAGAAGTCGCACTACGCCGCCGAGCAGCTGGCGAAGGTTCCGGGAGTCGAGCTGATGTTCGACCGCCCCTTCTTCAAGGAATTCACGCTGAAGGTGAAGGGCTCGGCCGCCGACCTGGCGAAGAAGGCCCGCGCCGCGGGCTTCGACCTCGGCCCGGCCTTCTCGAGAATGCCGGGGCTGTCAAAATCGGGGGTCGAGAGCACCGAAGGGCTCGTCGTGGCCGTCACCGAAAAGCGGACCCGCGACGAAATCGACCGGCTGGTCGCGGCACTCGCGAACAACGCCTGATCTTCCCGAAACCGCTCTGACGGGTCGATCCCCCGCTGCTTCGACCTGCTCACCCAGGTAGAATGATGGCGGAGGTCATCATGAGTGCATTCGAAACCGACCCACCCGAACCGACCGACGAGGTAATTCTCGCGGCTTTGCGCCATGTTGGCGATACGGCGCGACGTGAGGCGTTCGCGGCAGGCCAGCCGATCGTCTTCCTTCGGAATGGCCGAATCGTCCGGCAGTTTCCAGACGGAACCGAAGAGCACATTGAGCAACCCCTGGCACCGCCTGAGCGGGCTGTCAAACCGTGACGCCAACAGCACCGCGAGTTCGCATGTTTGCCGGCCCCAATGGGTCGGGAAAAACGAGCCTCGTGCGTTCGTTGGCCAAAGAATTTCGGCCCGACGGGGCATTCTGGCTTCACGCATACCTCAATGCAGACGACTTGCTGCTTGAGCTGAGAAACGTTGGCATCGACCTCTCGCGTTTCGGCCTTCCGATCAGTCGGCAAGAGATCGAAGACTACGTCCGCCAGAGCAGCCGTTTTGCGGCGCTGGCTCTGCCGTCCCTGCAGTTCCGGGATGGTCGACTCTGGATTCAGGACCAGAATTCGTATGTGGCCGCCGCCATCACGGACTTCCTGCGAGAGCGGCTCCTGCAACAAAGACGGTCGTTCGCCTTCGAGACCGTCATGTCACATCCTGGCAAAGTGGAATTCCTTCGCACCGCCGTCGCAGCGGGCTATCGCACCTACCTCTATTTCGTTGCGACACAGGACCCGGTCTTGAATGTCGAGAGGGTTCGGGGTCGCGCTGATCGAGGAGGGCACGACGTTCCTCCGGAGAAGGTCGTCAAAAGATACACCCGGGCAATCGCCCTGCTTCCGGAAGCCGTCAGGCACTCGACTCGCGCGTTCTTCTTCGACAACTCTGGCAATGAGCCGATCTGGCTCGCGGAACGCGATTCGAATGGAACGCTGCAGCTGAAGGTCGACGAATCGCAACTACCGGAATGGTTCCGCCATTCGGTTCTGGCGGACACCGGCGTCTGATCGCAATCGCTGTTGAGATTTCACCGCCGTCGCCCGCGCTTCGGCGGCTCCGGCTCGTCCTCTTCCCAGAAGCGATGGCCGGTCTTCTGGATGAAGACGTCCTCCAGCGTCGGCTTGCCCAGTGTCACCGTCGAGACTTCGTTCGGGAAGGCCGTCATGAGGTCGCGGACCAGTTCGTGGCCGCCGGCCTGCTCGATGCGGAGCAATCCTGCGACCATCCGCACTTCGACGGCGAATCGCTCTCGAATCTTCGCGGCCAGCCGCTCGGCATCGGTCGCCTGAATCGTCACGCTGTCCCCGCCGACCGACTCCCGCAGCTCGGCCGGCGTTCCGACGGCGACGAGCCGGCCGCGGCTGAGGATGCCGAGACGATCGCACCTTTCGGCCTCTTCCATCAGGTGCGTCGTCACCAGCACCGTCATCGCCGATTCCCGGCGCAGCTGTTCGAGGTAGTGCCACAGGTCGATCCTCGCCCCCGGGTCGAGCCCTGTGCTCGGCTCGTCCAGAAGCAGCACGCGGGGATCGTGGATCAGCCCCTTGGCGATTTCGACGCGCCGCTTGAGCCCGCCCGACAGCGTTTCGACGAGGTCGCGGGCGCGGTCGGCCAGCTTCATCCGCTCGAGCAGCGAATCGCACCGCGCGCGGAGAGAAGCCCCTGACAGGCCGTAGAGCCGGCCGTGGTGGAGCAGGTTCTCCAGCACCGTGAGCTTGATGTCGAGGCTGGGAGATTGAAAGGTGACGCCGATCACGCGGCGGACTGCATCGGGCTGCGTACGGACCTCAAACCCGAGGATCGACGCCGATCCCTCCTGGGGGGGAAGCAGCGTGCAGAGGATGCGGAAGAGCGTCGTCTTGCCGCCCCCATTGGGCCCGAGCAATCCGAAGATCGAGCCTGGCGCGACGTCGAACGAGACGTCGTTCAGCGCAGGACGCTCGCCGTAGCGAAACGAGAGATGCTCGACTCGGACGGGAGGCGGCGTCATGGCGAACCCTGAGTGCGCTCGAAGCCGACGGCGTGCCTCACGCGTCGGTCAATCACTCTTTCTTTTCCGCGCCTGTCCCGAGCTTGCTCGACGGCGGGTTGGCGGCGTCTTCCGCGGGCCTGGTTTCACCGGTGCCGAGGTCCGGCTGCTCTTCGTGCGGCTTGGCGGCGCCATGCCCTTCGGCGGCGTGCTCGGCCTGGCGGCGCTCGTGTTCCGCGTAGTTATTGAGCTGCGGGATGTCCTCGACGTAGTAGTGGAAGCCAACGTCGGGGAGGAGGGCGAGCGGGACGCCGATCGCGAGAATCGTCACCGGGGCGAGCAGGACGTATTTCCAGTTCCGCTCGAACTTCAGATGCATGAAGTAAAGCATCACGCTGAGTGCCTTGGCCGTGGCGATGGCCAGGACGGCCACCATGACCAGGGCGTGCGGCATTCCGAGTTTCCCCGCCCCGTCGGCGAGGATCGACAGGATGGTGAAGACGCACAGCGCGGCGAAGACGTAAATGTATTTGACGTCGTGCTCGGGATGTCCCGAATGCTCGTGCGTGTCGTGTGCGGCGTGCGAGTCTGCCATTGCGATCTGCCTTCGGAGCCGCCCCGGGCTGCGGCGATGTCGGTCTTATCGGGATCGGGGCGGCGGGCGCCTCGGTCCCGGTCATTTCAATTCTGCGATGTGCGGATCCACCTGATTCCGGCGGCGGTCCCGGCTCAGACGATGTAAATGAGCGGGAACAGGAAGATCCAGACCAGGTCGACGAAGTGCCAGTAAAGCCCGCTGTTCTCGACCCAGTCGTTCCACTTCGCGTCGAGTCGGGTGGTCAGCAGCGGGAAGAGAAACAGGATCATGCCGACGATCACGTGGATGGCGTGGAAGCCGGTCATGATGAAGTAGATCGACGCGAAGATGTTGCCATACAGGACCGGGTGCGGCTCATGGACGCCTTCCACCAATCCGCCCAACATCGGGTCGGCCTTGAGTTCTTCGTAGAACGCCTTGCCGTCCTTCAACGTCGCCGTTTCGGCCTGCACTTTCTGCTTGAACGCCTGCGTCCTCTTGTCGAGGGTGATGACGGCCTTCGCCCGCTCGTCCTTCTCGGCCAGCTCGTTCACCTCGGCCCGCTTGTCGATCATCTTCGCAGGCTTGGGCGACAGCTCGGTCAGGTCACGGTCGACGGTCTGCTCCAAGTCGCGCACCAGGAAGTTCAATGACTCCTGGCTGGACTCGGCGATCTGGCCGGGGAGAATGCGGTGGTCGAACTTGCCTTTGTATTCGGCCCCCTTAATGACGAGGAACAGGCACGCCAGCAGGAACGTGACGACCAGGTAAAGCTTCGCCCGGCTGTAGTCGCGCTTGCTCATCGCTTCGTGGGCGATGACCACGCAATAGCTGGAAACGATCAGCACGAAGGTGTTGAAGCCGCCGAACAGCACGTTGATGTGCGTGTCGTGCGGGTCGGTCGGCCAGCCCTTCGAGCCGAGCCGCAGCACGATGTAGGTGCCGATGAAGGCCGTGAAGAACATGATTTCCGTGCCGAGGAACAGCCACATTCCGAGCTTGGCGTTCGAGATCGGCAGTCCCATCTTCAGGGATGGGGCATGAGGGCTCACGGTGTGCGACATCGGTCAGTTCTTCCAGAAGACTCGGCGATCGAATTTCGACTCGAAGCGGCAAGGCGGCTGATTCTCGTTCCGACTTACTGCAACAAGCGATAGTGATCCCACGCCAGAATGCAGAGGAGCGTGGGGAGGTAAATGAGCGACGTCCACAACAACCGTCGGGCGGTCGCTGCGGTTTCGTGACGATAGAACAGGATCGAGGCGAACGCGTAGCCCAGCCCGAGGACCAGTGCGGCCGCGAGATAACCCGTCCCGGCGAGGCCGGCATGCTCAGGCAGCAGGCTGGCCGGAATCAGGGCGACGGCATAACCAACCGCCAGCAGTCCCGCCAGCGAACGTCCCTGGGTGGTCCGTGGAACCATCTTCAATCCGGCCCGATCGTAATCTTCCTGGTAGAGCCAGGCGATCGCCAGGAAGTGCGGGAACTGCCAGAGAAACAGGATTGCGAAAAGTCCGAAAGCCTCCCAGGTGAGTCCATTCTGGGCCGCCGCCCACCCGAGCACCGGCGGAAGCGCTCCGGGCACCGCACCGATCGCCGTGCACAACGCAGTGCGCGGCTTGAGCGGGGTGTAGATGGCCGAATAAAGAATCACCGTGAGCAACGTGAGCCCGGCGACAAGGGGGTTGACCGTCACGGCCAGGTACAGCGGTCCGGCCAGCGCTGTCGCAAGGCCGAAGACCACTGCCTCGCTACGACCGACGCGCCCCGAGGGAATGGGTCGACGCCGCGTGCGGTTCATCAGGGCGTCGGTGCGATGCTCCCACCATTGGTTGAGCGTGCTCGAACCGGCGGCCGCGATGGTGATCCCCAGCAGGGCATGGGCCAGTCGGACGGCGTCGAAGCGGTCTTCGCTGCCGAGAGCGTAACCGACCGACACCGTGACCAGCACCAGCACGGCGATCCGCAGCTTGGCGAGTTCGGCATAGTCGGCCATCCGGGCGGAGATCGCATCGAAGATCGTTCGCCAGCGACCCGCGGGAAACACCGCAGGGGCCAGCGCGGCCTCGGACTCTCCCACGGCAATCGACGAGAGCGAACCGGACGGGCGACACGGCGCGAGCGGAGCGGAGGTGCGGACCTCGTTCATCAGAGGCTCCCTCCCGCCGCCGCACGGCCCGGCAGGCGAAGCTCGGTCAGCTCGATCGAGCGAAGTCCGAACGTCGCTCGACTCTGAGCCACGGCACACAGTGCGACCATCGCGGCGGACGCCAGCACAAACATTCCCACCACCGTATGTGCGGTCCGGAACGCGACCTGGACCGGCGACTGCGAAACCGCAACATAACCCAGCGTGGCGAAACCGAATCGCGTGATCCAGGCCCCGATGCCGAGCGACAACTGGGCGAGCAGCGATACAGCCAGCACCTTCCCGTAACGGGCGACCAGCGCCGAACCGCTCCGCATGGCGAACAGGGACGCCGTTCCCGCAACGGCGGCGACGACGACGGCGCCGCCGGCGTGCTCGTACATCGCCATGCCGAGGTGTCGCAGGAAGCCCCCTGCGATGTACTGCAGGAGCACTACGAACGGGGCGGCGACCAACCATGCCCGGCGTCGCTCAGTGAGTCGAAGCGACGCGGGATCCTCAGCCGAAAGCTTGCCGGAGGCTTCATACCACCGTCGGCTGGTCACGACCGCGGTCGCGACCATGGTGGTGAAGACGAGGGCCGCGAATGTCCCATGAAACAGAGCCCAGCGCGGGTCATCGCGGAGCACGCGATCTCCGCCGAGGCGGCCGTGCACGATGACGCTCAGCAGGACGGTCGTGGCCAGCCACCGGACCCAGGGGCGTTCTTCCCGCCTCCACGCGACGAGACACAGCAGGATGCTGCAGCACCCGATCAGGATTCCCGCCAGGCGATGGCCGTGCTCGAAGAACTTGTCGAGCGCGCCGCGAACCAGGTCTGTGATCCAGGGGTAAAGCAGCATGTTCTGGCCGTCCGAAGTCGGCCAGTCGGCGAAGGCCATCCCGTACTGCTTCGTCGTCACCAGCGCGCCGACCGTGATCGGCAGCAGCGCAGTGCAGGCGGTCGCCAGGGCGACGCGATGCACCAGGGGCTGGTAACGGGGGGCGGACATGGAAGAGGACAGAGAGATGGAGTGATTGAGGGATGGAGAGAGGAAGACGACTGAGGGATTGAAGGGAAGGCGGCGCCGAGGGATGAAGTCTGCTTGCTCCCTCAATCTCTCCGTCACTCCATCCCTCAATCCTCTTCACCGCTCACACATCATGCTCGGCGTGGAAGTGAGCGTCGGCTTCCTTCTTGCGTTCGGCCGGCGGAAGGTACTTCGTCTGCATGAGGTAATCCTCATCGCCCGCCAGCGGCGACGAATACTCGTAGGGTCCGCGGTAACAGACCGGCGGGACGTCGAAGTTGCCGTGCCCCGGAGGCGACGGAGCGCTCCATTCGAGCCCGTTCGCGTGCCACGGATTCCGCCCGCACTTCGGACCGACGAAAATGCTGATGAGGAAGTTGCCCAGGAGGAGGAACTGCGCGAACCCCATGACGATCGCCGAGATCGTCATGAACTGGTTCATCGGCAGCAGGTGTTCGAGGTAGGGGTGCATGTACGGGTCGGCGTAACGGCGGGGCATGCCGGCCACCCCAAGCAAGTGCATCGGGAAGAACGTGCAGTTGAATCCGATGAACGAGAGGACGAAATGGATCTTCCCCACGGTGTCGTTCATCATCCGCCCGAACATTTTCGGGAACCAGAAGTGGATCCCGCCGAAGACGCCGAACAGCGTCGCCCCGAACAGCACATAGTGGAAGTGGGCGACGATGAAGTAGGTGTCGTGGATGTAGATGTCGACGGGGACGGCCGCCATGAAGATCCCCGAGAGGCCGCCGACGACGAACATGGCCACGAAGCCGAGGCAGTTGAGCGTGATGGTGTTGAACTGGATGCGGCCGCCCCAGATGGTGCCGATCCAGTTGAACGTCTTGATGGCCGAGGGGAGGGCGATCATGATCGTCGAGATCATGAACGTCATGCCGAGGGCAGGGTTCATGCCGCTTGTGAACATGTGGTGGCCCCACACGATGAACCCGAGACCCGCGATGGCCGCCATCGAGTAGACCATCGGCTTGTAGCCGAAGATCGGCTTCCGGCACATGCAGGCCAGCATGTCGGAAACCATGCCCATCGCCGGCAGCAGCATGATGTACACGGCCGGGTGCGAGTAGAACCAGAAGAGGTGCTGCCACAGGAGCGTCTGGCCGCCCCCGATCGTCGGGGCGGCGTTGTTGATGATCAATCCCGCGGGACGGAAGAAGCAGAACCCGAACTCGCGGTCGAACAGCTGCATGAACCCGGCCGCAGTGAGAACCGGGAGTGCGAACGACTGGAGGATGGCGGTGATGAACATGCTCCAGATGGTCAGCGGCATGCGGAACAGCGTCATGCCGGGGGCCCGCATGTTGATGATGGTCGTCATGTAGTTGATCGAGCCCATCATCGACGAGACGCCAGCAAACGTGACCCCCACCAGCCACCACGTCTGTCCGGCGCCCGATCCGGGAGCCGCTTCCTTCAATCCGGCCAGCACGGGGTATGACGTCCACCCTGCGGCAGCCGCCCCCCCTTCGGCATGGAAACTCATCCCGAAGCAGAAGATCGCCGGCCACATGAACCAGTAGCTCAGCATGTTGAGCACTGGGAACGCCATGTCGTCCGCGCCGATCTGCAGCGGGATCAGGAAATTTCCGAACGCACCCGCGAGCACGGGGATGATGACCAGGAAGATCATCACGGTCGCGTGCATCGTGAAGAGCATCGTGTAGAAGTCGGGCGAGATCTGCCCGCCGTCCTTCGCAAAGACTTTGCCGAAGATCGGCATCGATTCCCAGGGGAACGCCAGCTGCCACCGCACGCCCAGGGCCAGTGCCCCGCCCACCATCAGCATGAGGAGCGTGGTGAACAGGAACTGGATCCCGATGACCTTGTGGTCGGTCGAGAAGACGTACTTCGAGATGAAGCTCTGCGTGTGATGATGTCCATGCGCGTGCGCATGATCGACCAACGCAGGTTGCGAAGCGGGATTGAGCGTACTCACCGTGAACCTCACTCGTTGACGGCCGGCTGTCCGCCGACCGGTTGCTTGCCAGCGACCGACAGATCCGCGTCGCGCCCAGGAACGACGGCCACCGGGGCGGCCCCCTTCGCTCCGTCATCCAGTTCCTCGCGCTGCAGATCGGCCAGGTATTTCCTGAAGACGGGTGCGGGCTGAGAGACCACGCGGGCTTTCATCTTGTAGTGTCCCCACCCGCACAGTTCGGCGCACACCCACTCGTGCACGACTCCCTGCAACTGCGGGTTGACGTTCTTCGCTTCGTTGATGGCCTCGAACCAGACCGGAATGACCAGCCCGGGCACGGCGTCCTGCTTGACGCGGAGCATCGGCACGAAGAAGGAGTGCTGGACGTCCTGCGTGCGGAGATAGATCAAAACCGGCGTCCCCGTCGGAACGTGCAGGTCGTTGACGCTATGCAGGTCGCCGGGCTCCGGCTGGCGCAGCCATTTCTGCACGTCGGCTTCGTTCGCGAACTTGCGGTCGGGGGCGGGATAGCGCATCCGCCATTCGAACTGGCGGGCGGTCACTTCGGCAATGGGAGCCGTCAGCACGCCTTTCGGGAAGCGACCTTTGACGCGGTACTGAGCCCACACGTCGAGCTGATACAGCGCGATGAACAACAGGATGCCGGCCGGGACGATGGTCCAGATGACTTCCAGGCTGTGGCTGCCGTGCGTGAAGTTCGACTTCTCGGTGTTATGGGACGCACGCCACACCGCGTAGCCCATGGCCGCCATGACCAGCACGAACGTCACCGAGACGATGACGAGGATCAGGTAGAACAGGTCATCGATCTGAGAGCCGAGGGGGGAGGCCGCCGGCCCTGGAAACCACCAGCCGCGTGCGGGAGCCACGATGAAGCTCAGCGCCGCCACGAGGGGCCAGAAGATGAAGAAGAGACACCAGAACTTTTTCACGAGGTCACACTCCGGTGCGCCGTCGAATGGTCTTCGAATTGTGGATCACGGCGGAGGACCCGCGTCCTGGATTGCCGGGATGTCAGAAACAGGTCAGCCTGGGCGAAGCTTTCGGGTCACTCTTCCGCCGTGGAGGCGGTCGTAGCGACAGGAGCTTCTTTCAGCGCGGGCGGAGCCTTGCCGTTGTAAGGCACGCTCAGCACATAGTTCACAATGTCCCAGATCTCGTTTTCCTTGAGGGCCGTGTTGAACGACGGCATCGGCGTTCCTTTGATGCCCGCATAAACCCGCCGATAAACGTCGATTGGACGGCGGCCCCCGCGATAGATCCCCTGGGTCAGGTCGCGCGGCTTGATTTCCTTATCCCAGGCGTCGAACAGCCCGGGCTTGTCGTATTCCGATCCGTCCGATCGCTTCTGCACGTCGGTCGTCTGCGGTCCGTCGCCGCGGCCGCCAAGCCCGTGGCAACTCGCACATTTCGTCTTGTCGGAAAGGTACAGTTTACGGCCGCGCTCGATGGAGGCCGCGTCGGCGACCGGGTCGATCCGTCCCGACTTCGGATGGATGACGCTGGAAGCCTCGTCGGCGCGACCCCAGTCGCGGCTGAGACCGGCGAACGCGCTCTCGATCGATTCGTCGAACTCGGCGATGAACTCTTTCGAAGTCGCGGCCTTCGTCAATTCCTTCTCGACGTCGGCCCGGCTTTCACCCTTCTTCTCCCGCTCGTCGATGGCCGGCTTCGAGTAATCCTTGAGGCCCGCGTTGAGTCTCGATTCAAATTCACCCCGCTGCGCCAGCCACCTGACGTACTCGGTGATCGCCTTCAGCTCCTCGTCCTTCAGAAGCAGGAACGACGGCATGTAGGTGCCGGGAATGCCGTTGCGGATGATGCGGTGAAGATCCTCCCGCGACACTTTGTCGCGCGAAGACGTCGACGTGAACTTGAAGACGCCCAGCCGATAATCGCGCGGCAACGGATTGAGATACCGGGCCGTGGGACCATTTCCATCGCCCGAAACGCCGTGGCAGTGCATGCAATGCTGCATGTAGAGGCGGCGGCCGCTTTGCATTCCAAAGCCGATGACACGGAACTTGTCCCCCGGCTCGGGGTTGTCGGGGACGTTGATCGACAGCTCGATCGACTGTTCCGTCGGGTGGTATCCGATGACCTGGAACTCGGCCGGGACATCCTTGCGCTGACGGGTGATCGTCACATTAGTGTTGGGCCCGCTGTCCCAGACGAAGGCAGCACCCGTCAGGTCCACCTTCTTCAACTGCTCAGCGGTCTCGGGCTTCGTCCATTCGTAGGTGAAATGGTTGCTTCCCGCTCCGCCCCCCTCTTTCACGACGCCTTCGGCCGTGCCGTAGTCGATCGGCAAGCGGAGCGACGCGTAGAGGTTCTGCGGCGTGCCGAAGTTCTCGGCGACCGCCTGCTCGACGCGGCTTTGAACCGGACGGATCATGTCCGTCGTCCGCTTGCTCGAGACGAACACCGCTTCCGGCGTCTTGCCGCAACCGCTTGCCGCCACGGCGCACAATGCCGCCGTCGCCAGCCAACGCACGCGAACAGGAATAGTTGCTCGTGCCACGAACAGGACCTCTTAGCTTGATCATCGCCGCAGGCCGGTCGCCTGGGCGTCTTCACCATTCATCGCTATTCAGCGGCTCTCAAGGCCGCACCATCTTGCCCATCGCCGAAGGGGTCGTCGAGCGATCAGTCGCGCGAGGAGATGATCACGGTCCGCACCGGGTGATCGTTGTTCACAGCGAACTTGCTCGCGTCGTAAGAGAGCTCCTTCTCGGTCGCCTTGTCGGCCTCGATCGTGATCTTGAGCTTCCGCTCGATGTACTTCGGAGCTTCGTGCCACACGATGAACTCGTGCGTGCCCGAGGGGACGTCCTTGATCTCGAACTTGCCGTCCTTGTCGGTCACCGCCACGAACGTGTGCGCCAGCGGAAGATGCCACGCCGCCATGAAGCCGTGGATGTCGCACTTCACGAACAACGGCTCCTTCTCCGCGCCGTTGTAGACCATCGGAATGCCGGTCCGGTCGTTCGGCGCGATCGACTTACTGATGGCTTCGTTGTCGGGGTTGTTCGGGTTCGTGTGCGTGTTGTGCGTGACGTTGTCATCGCTGATGATGTTGATCGTCTGTCCGACGCGGTAGGTGGAGGCGTGGGGCAGGAACCGGCAGAACTTCTGGTCGAACACGGCCGGCTCGGTCGGGACCGGCGGGACCTTCGCCCCGGCCGGGACCTTCTGAAGATAGATGAAGACATTGGCCACGCCGCCGTCGGCTCCGACGACCAGCTTTTCGTCCGGGAGATCTTCCGCCGCACAGACGGCCGAGTCCTTTACGACGTCGTCGCCGGCCCCCTTCTTCGCAATCCACTTCTGTTCGGGGGCGGTTCCCTTCAGCACGACCCGGCCGGTGAACGATCCGAAGCCGCCGGGCGCGGGAGCCTTGGCGCCCCCGTCACCTTTTTCGGTCGTGGCTCCGGCTTCCGCCGTATCGCCGCCGCCTTCGGCCTTCTTGCTCGACTTGGCTGTGACCGTGGGCTTCTGCGAGGCGCCGCCGCCGCAACCGATGAGCGTGGCCGCAACGAATCCGGCCGCCAGGCCGCCGAGCATGAGTGAGCGCTTCGTCATTATTTCTCATCCTTTCCTGCATCCGCAGGCTGGTCGTTCTTTGCGGGAGCGGCTGCCGGCCGGTTGGGGACCTTGCCGAATCGCTCCAGCAACCTCGGGTAATTCATGAGAGCATCGCGGGCCGCGGCCGCTTCGGCCTGGCCGTCTCCGTCCAGGAGATCCTTGATCGGCGGCTTCGTCTTCGAGAAGAGGGCCGGCATGGAGGTGTAGGGGAGGACCCACTTCGGATTATAGATCCACAGCATCGTCCAGTCGGGACGCAGACGCTCGGCGGCGTTCTCGAGATCCGGTCCGCGGACCGGCTTCTTCGGATCGACCTGCACCATCCGTCCGCCGACGCTGTGACACTTGATGCACGTTTCCTGGTGGTTCAACACCTTCCACGCCTGGCCGAGGTATCCCGATTCATCCGACCCGCTGTCGGCTCCGAAGTGAGCCTGCTTCGCGGCGAGGTACTCGGGTTCGCGCTGCGGGACAGCCTGGTACGGGAAGACCGCACCATCCTTGGCGGCGAAGTAGTTCGCCAGCGTCTGGGCTTCTTCGTCGCTCATGTTGAACCGCGGCATCCGCAGCACGGTCATGTGCCGCAGCGTGTACGGATCCTTGAGGAACCGGTAGAGCCAGGCCGTCTGAACCTTCACGCCTTCTCGATAGAGGGTCGGCGGGGCCTTCTGCCAGGCGTCGTCGATCTTGTCGGGGCTGCGGTCGCCGCCGGTAAGGGCGTCGATGAGCCAGAAGGCGAAATCGCCTCCGCGAGCCGGTTCGATGTGCAACAGGTCCTTCACCGGGACTTCGAACTGGGCCATTGGCCGCAGCATGCGGTCATTGACCTTAAGGTTCTCCCACATGATGAGGTTGTAGACGCGGTTCTCCTCGTCTTCCTCGGGATCCGGGGGCAGCTTCACGGAACCTTCGAACGTCAGAACCCCCTTGCCGTCGCCATCGGGCGTCACCTTCACGGAGCGCGGCGGCTTGAGCTGGTGGAGAAGCTCGAGCGATTGCGGGTGCTCGTCGGGCGGCAGCCCCTTGAAGTAGGGAAGGCGTTCGATCTCGGCCCGCACCGTGAACTTCGAAAGTTCGACCGAGTGGCAGCCGGTGCAGTTGTACTTGTCCAGAAGGATCTCACCCTGCACGCGGGTCATCGCCTCGGTGTTCGGACGGTAGAGATAATTCTCCGGCGGCGGCTCGGCGACGAGTCCCAGAACGAAGGTGGCGACGTCCTGGATGTCCTGCTCGCTGAAGGGGAACTTCGGCATTTTCAGCCGTTCGTCGAAGCCCTTCGTCTCGATCTTTTCGTAGTCGTAGCTTCGCGGATCCCGCAGCTTTTGCCAGAGGAACCCGCCGCGGCCGTGGTGCGACAGGTTGTCGAAGAAGTAGGCCGCGGTGAGTTCACGTTCCCTGGTCGCCTCATCGGTGAATTCACCGGCGCGGGCGGCCTTCATCGCGGTCTCGACGCGTTCCTGCGTGCTCGATCCGTCCGGCTCGCCGTGATGATGCAGGAACTCGTGGATGTGCTCGGGAGCGAGACGCGACGGATCCTTGCGGCCCCAGTCCTGAAGGGCGACGCCGATCGGGCGGGCCGTTTCGAACTCGGGGATGTCGTGGCAGCCGTAGCAGCCGTACTTCGAGACCGTCTTGCGGCCGACGTAGCTGAGCTGCATCTGCTCGGTGATGGCTCCGTTGAAGTAGAAGCGGTCTCCCGCCTGCGGCTTCTTTTCGGGGGTGTTGTCGGCATCTGCCTTGGCGATGCGGGCCTTGTCGCTCTCGGTCAGCTTGAGCGTCACGGTTCCCGTCTTGAGGTCGATCTGGGCGTCATCGTACTTGCGGCCGACGAAGCCGCCGCTCGCGAAGACGAAGGTCGCCTGTTCGGGAAGTTCCTTTGGCGGATTGTTGAACTTCACGCTGTAAGTGCCGGATTCGGTCACTTCGTCAATTTCGCCGGAGTTTACCAGCTCGATCTCATCCCCCTTGATGACCGGGGCTTCGCGGGCGGGGTAGCGATGATCCTTGTCCAGAGCCTGCTCGACGAGCGCCTTGGGCAGTGCCCGCGACAGGTTGAGCTTCGCGTATTCGTGGAGGTCGTCGGTGCGCTTGGCGGCGCCTTCGGCGTCGGAAGCGAACGAGATCTGCGGGAACTTTTCAGTGCCCTTCTCCATCAGCCAGGCGGTGATGTCGGCCGCGGGGTCGATGTCGGTCTCGCCCTGCTTTGTCGGCGTGAGGTAAAGGTTCGGCATCCGCGAGCGCGGGTGGTAGCGCTGAGGGTCGCGGATCCAGGTGTAGAGCCACTTGCTGAAGTTCGGGTCGTTCTCGCCGGCCTTTTTGTCGGCCCGCAGCTTGGCATGCACGCGGTCGAGGTTCGGGCCGTAGTCCGACTTGGCCTTCGGGAAGTCGCCGTGCGTGTGGCAGGCGAGGCAACCCTTCTGCGAGAAGAGCAACTTTCCGCGCTGCGGGTCAGGAACATAGCCCTCGGCGGGCGAGTCGAGCTCGATGGGCTGCGACTTGCTGAACAGGAACTGCGACAGGCCGGCGAGCTCGATCGGCGAGAACCGCTCGGCGTCGTGATCCTGCTGGTTCGACAGCTTGTAGAACTGCGGCATGCGGGTGGTCGGGCGGAACCGCTTCGGCTCTTCAGTCCACGTTTCGACGAACCCACGGGTGGTCTTCGACGCGATGTGCCGCAGCGATGGGCCGACCTTCCGCATCGCGCCTGCGACCTGCGTCGGGTCGTCGGCGATCTTCTTGGCGTCTTCCGCGGTCTGCGGTTCGAGACGGATGTCCGGGCCGATGGGCTTGCCCGCGTCATAGCCATTGATTTCGTGGCAGCCGAAGCAGCCGTAATTCTTGATCAGCTCCCAGCCGCGGACGACGTGCGGGGCCGACTCGCCGAACTTCGGGCTGACGCCGAGTTCCGCGACCGAGTGATGGCACTTGATGCAGCCCGACTCGATGAGCCGCTTCGGGAGCATGGGAAGCTCCCAGAAGTGGTTCGAGTGATAGTGGTACTTTTCGGCCCACTCCTCGTCCTGGACGGGATTGTTGGGGGTGTGGGACGCGTTCGAGAAGGCCGTCGCCGAGCCCTGGCCGTCGTGGCACGCGGTGCAGCCGAATTTCTCGGTCTTGTGCGGGCTCGTGTCGCCCGTGAAGAGGTCGGGCCGCGGGTGCGTCGAATAGGGGTGCGGGAACTTCCCTTCGTCGATCCAATCGTGATAGTCGTCGCTGCCGGTCTCGCCGTGAGGGAAGGCGGGGATGTTGCCCGCCTTGACGACGTCGATGTTGATGTGGCAGGTGCGGCAGCGATCGAAGCGATCGGTCTGCGTCATGCCCAGGGTGACGGGAATCGTGATGTGGTCTTGAAGGACTTTCGTCGGGTTATTGAACCCGTCGAGAATCGGCAGGTCCATCAGTCGCCGCTTCACCCCCGAGAAACCGGTGGGAGCAGTCTTCCGGAGAATGGCGTCGAAAGGCTCAAGCTGTGCGCGAATCTTTTTCAACTCCGCGTCCGCAGCGTCCTTGGCTGCGGTTTCCTCTTTCAGTTCGGCCGTCTTCTGGTTGACCTCGGCGGTGCGGGTCTGATACTCGAGTTCCAGCTCCTGGGCCTTGCGGTTCTCCTCTTCGAACCGATTGAAGTATTCCTTCTTCGTTTCTTCCGGAGCGTCGTCGCGGACTTTGAGGTCGTAGTCGGCCCGGGCGACGTCGCGGATCGCCCGCTGATCGCGGAGCCGCCGCAGCGTCAGGTCCTGGTCGAGAGCGGCGCGCTTGGCCTCCCGCGTCAATTTGTCGACGCTGGCCCGCTTCGAGTTGACTTCCTTCCTGGCTTCCGCCTCGCGCTCCTCGGCGGCGCTCAGCTCGCTCTTGAATTCGTCGCTCTGCTCGAGCTTCGCCTTCTCGCGGCGCGTGATCTCGGCGTTGATTTTGTTATTCGTTGCCTGCACGCCGCGCCACGCATCCCGATGGTCGGCCGCCATCATCCAGATGGTCGCACCAAACATCGCGACCGCGCTCGCGAAGAACGCGACATGCATCTTGTTGATATTACGCCAATAGGCGTCTGTCGCCGGCATGGGACACGTGCCCTTGTTGCAGTCTTATCTCGTCGAATGAGGGTGTCATACCCATGGAATGGATCGGGAGTGCACTTGCGTGCCGCTTCCTGTTTCCAGCCCCTTCACACCCTTTCGCACCTTTTCACACACTTCGCACCCGGCTTGCTCTTCCCATCGTCAGATGTTGAAGAAGTATTCCGGGATGGCCACGATGTACTTCAGGTTGAAGGCCCACCGCAGCACCATCTTGATCGGAAGGGCTGCCATCATCAGCAGCAGGTTCGAGAAAACCATGTAGCGAATGAAGCCCATCCGATAGAAGAAATTCCGGAAGATCGTCGCCGCCAGGATGCCCGGAAGGACCGCGACGTAGACAATCGTCAGCACCAGCCCGAGCCACTCGCGGTAGAGGATGACCAGAAACTTCGTGCCTTCGTCGGCGCCCGCCGGAGCGACCGGCAAACCCTGGGCACTGGACGGAACCCACTTGAGCCAGAAGAGCTCGGACAGGTTGACGTTGTTCAGGGCCTCGAGCTTGTGGACGTCCCAGTACTCGTAGATTCCGAAGAAGTTCCAGTTCGGTCCCCTCAGGAACGTTCCGAGGATGATCATGGCGACCCACAGCGGCAGGAAGCCGAACATGAAGGTCAGAATCGCGAACTTGCGCTCGTTGAAGGTGTAGTAGCCGTTCCCCTTCTTGTTGAAGTCGATGTAGGGGAGGGCCATCAATCCCACCAGAATAATACTGGGGAACACCACTCCGGCCAGCCACGGGTCGTAGTAGACGAGCATTTCCTGAAGGCCGAGGAAGTACCACGGGGCCTTCGAGGGGTTGGGGGTCTTCACCGACGAGGCCGGTTCTTCGAGCGGGGCCTGCAGCAGGATGCCCCACACCACCAGGACGGCTGTCAGGACGACCATGCAGATGAGTTCGGTGTAGACGAGATCCGGCCACACCAGGACTTTTTCATTGTCTTCCTGCTCGTACAGCGGGCGGCCTGCGGCGATGCGTTCGTCGTTGTCGACGGCCCGCTTGAAATAGAGCCAGGTGAAGAACGCGACGATGAAGAGCATCGCGACGATCGGCACGTTGTCCGGCTTCCCGACGATCTGGCGGAAGTCCCAGTCGGTCAGGCTGACCGCCATGAAGATCAGCGAGAGGTTCAGCAGCGTCCAGGCGACGTGCGGCTTGACCAGTTGCTTGCGATAGTAGACCACGGCGACGAACAGCACGACTGACAGGGTGAAGTACTTCACCGGGTTGGCGAGGCTGTCGATGGCCATCTTGGCGCCGAGCGGCATCCGCAGCAGAAAGCTCTCGGGCCGGTTCGAGCCGGTGAAGTGGGCTACCGCGACAATGCCCAGCATCACCGCGTAAAGGGCCCACAATCCGGCCGTGGGAACATCCATGCCGCCGAGAAGGGCCGGAAGCCGGACGTGCTGTTTCGATTTGTACGAGCGAACGGTCCAGCCGATATTCAGCAGGAACAGGATCATGTAGATCCAGCCCAAGCCGAAGATCACGCTGGGTGTCAGATCCGGATAAGGATTGGACATTCCGGGGTCACCGCTGAGGCGAGGCGAGAATTAGCTGACGTTGAATGCCGAACTTCGAAATTCAAATGGCTAATGAAAACTCAAAGTCAAAAAACCGAAACGTGCAAAGAGTGACGCAGAAGACCTTCTGCGCCCCCCTTTCGTCTGTCACAACGGCTGACTGATGCCGCCGTCCTTTCGCACCCGCCAGAAGTGGATGGCGATCAGGAGCGAAACGACCAGCGGGATGGCCACGCAGTGGAGAATGTAGAAGCGATTAAGCGTGTCTTCGCCGACGAACCGGCTGCCAAGGAGCAGGAAGCGAGCGTCGCTGCCGCTCGTGATCAGGTCGAATCCACCGACATTGAGCAACTGGGCTCCGGGGCCTTCATAGCCGAGGAACGGCGTCGCGCGGGCCATGTTCGAACCGACGGTGATGGCCCAGATCGCCAGCTGATCCCAAGGCAGCAGATAGCCGGTGAACGAGAGCAGGAGCGTCAACACCAGCAGCAGCACGCCGATCACCCAGTTGAACTCCCGCGGCGGCTTGTAGCTTCCCGTCAAAAAGACGCGGTACATGTGCAACCACACGGTGATGACCATCGCGTGGGCGCCCCAGCGATGAATCTCTCGCATGATGCCTAAGGTGCGGACGTCTCGCAGAGCGAGAATGTCGTTGAATGCCCACTCGAGAGTCGGGCGGTAGTAGAACATCAGCATCACGCCCGTGATCGTCTCGACGAGGAACAGGAAGAACGTGATTCCTCCCATGCACCAGGTATACGAGAGGGCGATCCCCTGCTTCTTGATCGAGACGGGGTGCAGGTGCAGGAAGAAGTTCGTCAGCATCACGACGATGCGGTTCCGCCGATCGACCGGGGCCGGATGGCGGAAGATGCTCTTCCAGATCTGCGATTCGCGAATGTAATCGCCGACAGACATCGGAATCAGGGGGCAGGAGTGAGGAGCAGGAAACGGGAGCGGGGAGACACTCCCGCACGGCCTTCAATCAACCGCGAACCACCAAAACTTCGCCAAAAAACCACCTCCAGACGGGTAGCGGAAACCGTTCCACCATTCCGGATTCGCCGAGAGGTCGATGTGACGCAACTTTCGCAACCCCTGGCGGCCTGGCGCCTGTAAGCCGCCTCATCAAACACGGTGCCCGTCAGGCCACTTCGACAAAAGACTTCGTGTCGTCCCACTGGCCCAACTCCTGCTGGAACTTCTGGCTCTTGTCGACTTCCAGAGTTCCATCTTCCGCCACGCGGATCGCGAAGCGCTCGAGAGGCCGGGGAGCAGGACCCTCGAAGTTGACGCCAGTGATGTAGAACCCGGAGCCGTGGCAGGGGCATTTGAACTTCTGCTCGCCATCCAGCCAGTTTGGCGTGCAGCCGAGATGCGTGCAGACGGTGGAAAGAGCGTAAACGAGGCTCTTTCCCTGGTATTCGGCGTTGACGATCCAGATGCCGTATAGAGCCTTCCACTTGTTCGAGACGGTGCCGGGTGGGTAATCGCCCGTCGGACCAACCTTGAACTTGCTGGGAGGCTCGACCACGACATTCGGGAACATGAACCGGGCGGCCCCCAGGAGGGCGACCAAACCGGTTGCAGACAGAAGCGCCCAGGCGAGCGCAAACGGAGCTGAAAGGAATGCCAGCAGAAAATTTCGACGCGGTCCGGTATCGCCCTTCTTCGCCCCTTTGGCCGCGGGAGCCGGAGGCTTGACCGGCACCTTCGGGACGATGGGAGCTTTTGCGGCAGGCTCCTCAGCCGCCGGCTTGCCTTCGCGAACCGCCTTCAACATCTCCTGAACGGACGGCGTATCACCCGCCGGAACCGCTGCAGCCGCTTTTCCTGGAGCCTTCACCGCGGGCGCCGCGGCGCCGGCCGCAGGAGCCGCCGCGCCGCCGGCCTTTTGGGCCCGCGCGGCAGCCCGAATATCTTTTGTGCTCTTGGGCGCGCCGCCTGCGGGCTTGGGGGCGGCAGGCGCGTCGGCTGCGGGAGTGGCGGGGGTCGCTCCGCCTGCCGCCTTCGCGGCACTCTGGGCACGGGCCGCGGCGAGAATATCCTTGGTCGACTTCGGAGCGCCGGCGGGCCTTGCCGGCGCTGCAGCAGCCGCGGTGTCAGTTGGAGCGGCTGGCGCGGCCGGCTCTGCGGAAACAGCAGCCGCCTCGGGAGCGGACGGCGGCGACGATTCGCCAGCGACTGCTGCCGCTGCCGCCTTCTCCGCCCGGGCTTTCGCCAGAATCTCGGCCGTCGAGAGTTTTTTCTTTTCCATAGTGACGCGGCGCGAACTCGCTTCGTCGGAATGATCCCGCGATAAATTTGCGGGAGTGAAGCCTTCGGACCGGTCAACCGCGTCCGCTGGCAGACGCGCCGAAAATCTCATCCGGGGCCGATGACCACACAAAGGGGCGCACGACGGACGGAGGGCGAGTTCCAGCGCGACGTGGGATTGTGGCACGATCTGCTGAGGGCGACAACCCAGCCACAGAACCCCTTGATTGAATTCCCAGAACCAAGAACCCCCGAAAATCCCGTTTCTTGAGTGCGGGAAGCCCGGGGGCACTATTGCGGGACCGATCGGAGAATTCGACAAGGTTTCGCATCCCGACGTGGCCGGCTGCCCACCCAGAATAGTCTCTCGCCGCTCATGTCGAGTGGTGGTCTGGGATGGTGGCGTGGTCGGGGATGAATGTCGGACTGCGGGCGGGTAGGTCGACCTGGCAGATGCTTGTCTTATTCAATCCCTCGAATCACTCCGCTGGTGTGGCGCGACGGACCTCGCTCGTTCTGGAGGAGAAGCGCGCCGTCGGAATCAATTCCGAGGCAGAGCCCGACCGTGCGTCCCGCCGGCGTTTCCAGATGAACGAGACGGCCTGTGAGGTAGCAGGAAGCCGCCCATCGCTCCCGAAGATCCGACGCATCGGCGGCGACCGATTCAACTTCTCTGAGGATCGACGCGAGGATCTCCTCCAGAACGGAGGCCCGATCGAAGATCTGGCCGGTCGCTTCCGCCAAAGACACCGCAGTTTGCCGTAGCTCCGGCGGCGCTCCTTCAAAGCGATTGTTCACGTTGACCCCCACGCCGATTACCGCGCGATTCGGAGCCGTGAACGGGACTTCGACCAGGATGCCGCAAGTCTTTCGTCCCGAGAGGTAAATGTCGTTCGGCCACTTCACACGCACGTCGTGGTGCGGGGCCTTTTTTTGAAGGACGTCGCACACCGCAAGGCCTGCTGCAAGCGAGAGTTGCGACGGCAGCGGCGAAGTGGAGCAATGACGGGTCGGAGCGACAATCACGCTGAAGGTGAGAGCCCCCGAGGCGGACCACCACGCGTTCGTGCCCCGACCTCGTCCGGCGGACTGCCGATCGGCCACGACAAGAAATGGGGTCGAAATCGAAGGATCGGCTGCCAGCTGCAGCGCGCGGTCATTCGTCGATCCGATCTCGGGGTGGAACTCGATCCCGCGGATGCCCGCGCGGCCGACGGCCGCTGTCAGGGATTCGAACGTCAGTGGAGTCTGGGAGTCCTGATCGTCGCTGCTGCGCATGGCGGAATTCGCGTCCCCGGGCTATCGAACGATTTCCGTTCCGACGCCCTGGTTGGAGTAGATTTCCACCAGCACCGAGTGTGGCATACGACCATCCACGATGTGAACTTTCCCGACGCCGGCTTCGAGTGCCTCGATGGCCGCTTCGACCTTTGGCACCATGCCCGAGTCGATAATGCCTTCCGCGATCAATTGGCGACAGCTCGCCCCATTGAGGTGAGAAATCAGAGTCGAAGGGTCCTTGCGATCGCGGAAAATCCCGGGAACGTCGCTGACGAACACCAGCTTCTCGGCCCGCAGGATCCGGGCGATGGCTGCCGCCGCAGTGTCGGCATTGACGTTCAACTTGCCCCCCTCGCGGTCGAGCGCAATCGATGGGATGACGGGAATGCGGCCCGAAAGGCACGCCGCATCGAGCACGCTGCGCTGAATGTCGACCACATGTCCCACGCGTCCCAGATCGATCGGCTCGCCGGCGTCCCCCGTCAACGTCAGGCGTTCGCCGACCAGGACATTCTCAGTCAGGAACGAGAGCGGTGCGGCATTCCCTCCCTGCCGCTGAATCTCCTGGACGAGCGACTGGCAGAGCTCACCCGCCAGCACCCGTGAGACGATTTCAAGCGTCTGGTCGTCGGTGTAGCGTCTCCCGCTGACCCACCGCGGTTGCAAGCCCGCGGCAGCCATCGCCTTATTGATGTCTTTCCCGCCGCCGTGGACGAGGATCGGCTTCATGCCGACCGTCTCGAGGAAGATGACGTCCGTCAGGAATCGCCGGACCGCCTCGGTCTCTTCGAGGGCGCTTCCGCCCAGCTTGATGACCACGTACCGGCCACGAAACCGGCGGATCCACCCCAACGCCTCAATCAGGACATCCGCCTTGCGAATCGCTTCATCCACGAACGGTCACTCCGCGCGATATGCGAACCCGGGTCCGACGTCATTTCACTAATTCTCATGTTGTAGCATGTTGGAGAAGGGTTTTCCCGCGCGTGTCGAAGGTCGCCGTCGTTCACCGCGAGATGAGGCGTTGAGCCTCAGGACAGGCGGGACGTTTGACGTTGAGGAACGTAGAATGGGCTCATGAGAGTCGACCCCGCGTCGACGGGGAGATCTGTGCTCGCTCGATCCCGGCCGGTCGGGCCGTTTCTGGAATGCGATTTTGATGCTGCTGACGGAACTGAGTCGTGATCAACTGGCTGCCTGGTGCGTCGAGCACGGGCAGACGTCTTACCGCGCCGATCAGATCCGCCGCTGGATCTACGGCAAGCGGGTTTCGAGCTTTGACGCCATGCACGACGTCTCGGCCGCGTTCCGGACACGGCTCGCTGAAGAGTTCACGCTGTTTTCGGGGAAGGTGGTCCAGCACCAGGTCGCCACCGACCGAACCGAAAAGCTGCTCATCGAGCTGAGCGACGGGCAGCTCGTCGAATGCGTTCTGATGCGCGAGGAGGATCGCTGCACGATCTGCATCAGCACTCAGGTCGGCTGCGCGATGGGCTGCGTCTTCTGCGCCAGCGGCATGCTGGGACTGAAGCGGAACCTCACGACCGGGGAAATCGTCGAGCAGATCCTGCGGCTCGATCGACTGCTCGGGACCGAGGAGCGAATCACCAACGTCGTGGTGATGGGGATTGGCGAGCCGCTGGCCAACCTGAAGAATGTGCTCCCCGCCCTGGACACTCTCAACGACAAAGGGGCGCTCGGGATCGGCGCGCGGCGGATCACGATCTCAACCGTCGGGCTTCCCGAGAAGATTCGCGAGCTGGCCGAGCATGGCAAACCGTACAACCTCGCGGTCTCGCTGCATGCTCCGAACGATGAGCTGCGGACGACCATCGTGCCCGTCAACCGCAACATCGGAATCGCGGCGATCCTCGAAGCCGCCGACGCCTACTTTGACAAGACCGGACGGCGCGTCAGCTACGAGTACGTGCTTCTGGCTGACGTCAACGACCATGCGGAACACGCCAGGGAGTTGGGGCAGTTGCTTCGCCATCGAAATGCTCATGTCAACCTGATCCCGATGAACGATGTCCGCGAGCTTCCCTACCACGACCCGGTGGCCGAGCGGACGCGGAACTTCGTCGCCATTCTCGCGTCGATGGACGTCCCCGTGACCATTCGCAAGCGGAAGGGCGCCGACATCGATGCGGCGTGCGGGCAGTTGCGGCTGAAGGCCGAAGAAGCGAAAGCGCCGATTCCCCCGGCGACGGTTCCGCTGACGGTGAAGTCCTGACACCGGCATGGAGGTCGCGAGACTTCCCGAGCGCAAGTGCCTGTGATTGACACCTGTCACGTTATCGGCCGCAGCGACCTCGCGACGCTCCGTCTTACAAATTGACTCGCGATCGCGCTGCCCACGTTCAGCGTCAGAGAGCGGACTCCCTCCCCTCTGCGTCTTCCCTCTGCGATCTCTGCGTTCAGGGGTCTCTGCCCTCTGCTTCGTGAACTCCACTTACCCGCTCTGCTCAACAGCCCGGCGACAGAGCCGAAGTGAAAAGCATGAACGCAGAGGACGCGGAGTGAAGACGCAGAGGATAGGGAGACGTGATTGGAACGTCCCACACTCTGGCATGCGCGATACCGATGGGGAGACGGATCCAATGAGAGCGCGCATCTTTCGCTGAGTACCGCAATCACGAACCAGGAAACCCAACTCACGGCCTGGGTCAAACCCGGCACAATTCTGCCCGCAACTCTCCGGGCCGATCCGTCGTCAGCCCGTCAACCCCTGCGGCCCGCAACTCGGCAGCCCGCACCGGCTCGTTCGCCGTCCAGATATAGACCTTCAGTTCCGCCGCATGGAACAAGTCGACATCCGCCTTGCTCAGCGGCGGCGCGTATCCCAGGTCGACCGCTTGAGCTCCGAGCTTCCGTGCCTCGCGTTCGATCTCTTCGAGCGGAGGCGACCACCCCCCCGTGTCGTCGCGACGGATCTCCACGACCAGCGCCGCTTCCACATCGGGCAACGCGCGCCGCGACTCCCGGACCACGTCGGGATAGAAACTGATGACGACTACCTGCCGCCGCGACGTGCCGACCTCCTCCAGGTCGCGGGCTATCGCGGAGATCGCCTCCGCCCCGCACTTCACCTCGATCAGCAGCCGCCGCTCGTCAGGAATCGTCGCCAGAACTTCCTTCAGCGTCGGAACCCGCTCCCCCGCATACTTTGGGTTCTTCCAGCGGCCGACATCGAGCGACTTCAACTCGGCCAGCGTCTGGTCCACAATCCGCCGATCGACCCCGGCCGTTTTCTTCGTCGTCTCGTCATGGTGTGCGACGACGTGCCCGTCGCGAGTGAGCCACACATCGACCTCGACCGCATCGGCCCCCTGATCCCACGCCAGATTGACCGAGGCCAGCGTGTTCTCCGGCGCGTCCTGAGCGCACCCCCGATGTCCGATGATCGGAACTCCGCACTCTCTGCTGGCCATCGAGCCGACTCCTGCGTGGCAAATGTCTCGTCGCGACCCCGCTCCGGAAAATCTATGGATTTCCCGGAAGAACGGGAAGGACCGGCCGTTTCCTCTAGCGACGGACGACGATCGAGACTTCAAAACAACCCGTTCCGCCCCGCGAGCCGATCATGAACCGATTCTTCAAGTCCTCTGACATCATGATCTTCGGTGGATTGCTCCTGGTCGCGATCGCGTTCCGCGGCCCGGCCATTGCAGCCCAGATCCGCACGGCCCTGTTCACAGACGAGCCCGCCGCTGTGGTCGCCGCGACTTCGGCGCCCGCTCCGCAGACTCCGGCTGCCGCCGCGGCCACCTCCAACGCGGCCACTGCCGAACCCGTCCCGAGCTTCGACGAAGTCGACGGCCCGCAAAACTCCTTCAGCCGCCCCGCCCGCACCTTCCGCGTCGGTCATCGTTGCGGTCACTGAAAGAAAGTAGCCTTCTCGCTCTGCGAGAAGTGAGCCGATCGCGTAGAGAATGTGGATGTTGAATCGACGTTGATCGCGCAGCCCGCTCGCGTTCATGCTGAGCATGGGGGCAACGTCCAAACGCTACTTGGACTGCGTCGCCCGGCTCGGCCCGTAGAACTTCTCGAGCTGATGATGCAGGTTCCACTCGCGACGCTTGCCGGCCGGCAGGCCAAAGTCGCGGACGCCATCGATGACCGAGTACACCGCACCATCGGGCCCGAGGTACATCCGCCGCTGGTCGTCGAGCGACAACGGCCGCGCTCCGATCCGCCCGAAGACCGACAGCTGGTTCCCCGTCTCGTCCACGGCCCGGTCGCGGTCGACCGCTTCCGAGACGGCGTAGGCATGTCCTCCCTTCGGAATCTTCTGCGTGGCAATCAGCTTGGGCGTCGGTCGCGGAGAAAAGCCGTCGTTCCCCAGCGTCTCGGGGGACGTCAGCTGCACCACCCGCAGTCCGTTCTTGCCGTCCGCGAGATAGGCGAACTCGCTGACGTAGGTGATGCCGAGCTTCACGTCATTGAGGTCGTTGATCTCGCCGAGCGCGTTGAACACCTGATCGACGCGCGGCTGCTCGGGGTTCTTGACGTCGACGATCACGAGGCCGTTGCAGCCCCCCGCTACGTAGGCATAGGTGCGGGCGACGTAAACGTTGCGGGCATCGGGGATGTCGAGGTTGGAGACGAGCTTCGGCGTGGCCAGGTCGGTGACGTCGAACACCTTCAGCCCGTCCGCATCGACGGCGAAGCCGTAGCGGAACTGCACCTGAAACGCCTTCGGGTGCCGCACCTGGTCCTGGCCGATGACGCACGTCACCACGGGCTTCGTCGGGTCTTCGATCGACACGACGACAATGCCCATGTCGCAGCACACATACGCGTACGGTCCTGCAATCGTGACGTTGCGGGCTCCCTTCAACATTCCCTGCGGGTTGAAGGTGAGCGACCGCTCGACGAAGTTGTTGAGCGGGTTGCCGTCGAGCAGCGTGCCGACGTTGATGAGAATCAGCCCCTCGATGGCGTCCGTCGCGTAGATGTAGGCATACATCGAGTGGACCTTCGCCTCGTGGTTCTCGGGGCGATGCGTGCGGGTGGGATCGGGAGCGGTCGTCGTGGGTGCAGCGACCGACGTCGCACAGGGCGTCCGCACATACAGCCGCTGCCCCACCGGTGAGACGGGAGCCGTCACGATGCGTTCCGAGAAGCCTTTATGGTCGATGAAGGCGACGTCGAAGATCCGCACCCCCGCTTCGCCGCAAGCCGCGTAGAGGAATTCTCCACGCAGCTGAAGGCTGCGGATGTCGGTCCCCTTGAACGGGCGGAAGACGTTGTCGCCGATGTCATTTCCGGGATGCTCATGGCCTAGCTCGAGTTCACGGCGCAGGTCGACGTGCTTGCGGTAGCGGTCGGGGTAGGCCGTCGCATGGAGCGAGCTGCCGATGACCGCCTGGGGTTCGTCACGCTCAGTGACGACCACCGCATGCAGCCCATGCTCGCCCGCGCCCACCCAGCAGTACCGTCCCATGAAATTGAGGTAGTTGGTCCCATGCATCAGCAGCTGGGCCATGACGGCGTTGTTGTCGTTTTCGCGCGAGAGATGGCAGTCGGTGCAGTTCTTCGTTTCCTGCTTGCCGCGCACGGTGTGCGGGACGTTGGTGCTGAAGGCGATGCCGCTCAACCCTTCGCCGGAAATCGTCTGCTGCTGGACATAGATTGATTCGCGGTTGCCGTTGTATGACCCGACGTGCACCGCACACGACGACCGCGACGGACCGATGCGGTTGCCCGTCACGAGGCCGTCGCGGGCCAGCATGAAGACGTCGTCGCGCAGCGTCTGGAAGTTGTAATTGACGTGGTTCCGGGTGATGTCCCCCTCATTGTGCAGGTCAGGGAGCTTCTTGTTCGCCTTCTGTGGAAGATGACATCCGTAGCAGCTCGGGTTCCACGACGAGTGGCAGGCGATGCACGACATCTTCGTGCCCGAGTGAGCACACTGGGACGCGTCGTCCGGCAGGTCGCCCCAGGCGGTGCCGTTCCCTTCCCAGCGAATCGTCTTCGCCAGGGCCGAACGGGCGTTGTAGCGCGGGTGATCGGGGTTGATGGTGTCGCGGACCTGCGGGACCTCCCAGCTCATGTTCCGTTCGACCATCGAATTCTGAACGACGCGCCCGCCGCGGACTTCGAACCGCTGCTTGCCGAACGGCGTTCGCATCAGGGCGAGGTTGCGTCCGTTGAGTTCGGGATTTCCACGCTCGGCCGCGGCCGGGCCGGATGTCCGCATCTGAATGCCACCCTTTTCACCGCGACGGAATGCGGCGCGGTCGATGTCGCCGTGACAGTCGGTGCAGGTGATCTCGATCGCGGCCCGCACTTCGCCATAGAGCTTGGTGTCGCCGTGGACGTCCTGCACGAAGTGGCAGTCGACGCAGTGCATTCCCTTTTCAATGTGGATGTCCATCAGATGGACGGGAACGCCGTCCTTGAGGCGTTCCAGTTCCGCTTCCATCTGCCGCACCTTCGCGAGCGTCTCAGCATCTTCATTCCCCCAGTCACGGTCGCGATAGAGCTGCCGCGTGTACTCGGGCATCATCACCGACGCCTGCCGTTGCTGCGGGGTCGGCTCGGGGATGGGATCCCCCTTGTGATCGAGCGGAATCCCTTCGCGGTTCTTCTTGAAAACGGCACGGAAGACCCAGCCGTGGCCGTGGAAGTCGGCGAACTGCGTGTGCCGCAGTTGCGGGTTGAGCTCGGCGACCGACGCGACGAACTCGGGGTCCGACCAGTTTCCGCGGGCCGCCGCCTCGTCGGGGTTGGCCATTGACGCCTCGATCACCTGCTCGGACGTCAGCCGCTTTTCCTTCGCCGGGTACATCAGCTCGCCGTCGGTCTCCTCGTCCCACCACATGTAGCCCAGGTAACTGTTCATGACCGTCGTGCCGGGGTGGATGTGGCAGACGATACACTGGCTCGAAGGGACGGCCCGCGTGAAGCGGTGCGCGATCGGATGGCCCGACTCGTTCTTCGGGATCATCGGATCGACCGCTTTCACGAAGCTGTCGGTCCGCGCCGCGGCCAGCCCGCGATTGCCGTACTTTCCGTACGGTCCTGCGCTCACCGGCGAGCGGTCGTTGGCATACATCATGTGGCACGACGTGCAGCCGCTCGACCGGTAGTCGCCCGGATGGTCGTTGGTTCCCAGGAAATTAAGCGTCGGGTCGAACAGACGCGTCTTGGCAAGCCCGATGAAGACGGGGTCGGTGCGGTTGTTGGTTCCCAGCCCTCGGTTGCCCAGCTTCACGCGGGGCTTGCCCGGATCTTCGAAAATGTCGGGGATGCCCGTTTCGATGACGCCGCGACCGCCGCGTTCGAAGATTCGCAGCACATTTCCCGGCTGGCTGATGTTGAACCGCGGCAGCGGGTCGAGGAACGGAAGAACGCCCTTGTATTCCATCTCGTATTCGGTGGGAGGCGGAATCGTCTGCAGCCGCTGCGGGGTGCCGTGCATGCTGTAGCTTTCGCCGTACTGCGGGCGTTTGAACGGCACCGACCCGTTGTTGTAGAGGGCCGCCCCCCACAGCATGCAGCCGTGGGTCATCATGCTCTTCTTCACCTGCAGCGTCTCGGTCCCGTGGCAGTTGACCGTCCCGCAGCTCAGGTGAGCGATCCGCAGATCGCCGGGATTGACGAAGCGGACAAACTCCGGGCATTCGGTATTCAGGAGGGTATAGGACCGCACCGGGTTGGCGGACGTCGGCCACGCCCCCGCATGCCGCGGCTGGACATGAGCCTTTTTCTTCACCGCGGTCGTCGGGTCGCCCCCGTGGCAGTCGACGCAGCCCAGGTGAAACGCCCGGCTGAGGTGCGGGTCGTGAGCATTCTCGTGACAGCTGAGACACCCCGCACTCTTGGCGTGCGCTTCTTCAGGCGTCTGCTTCGAAAGGTCGATGCCCATCAACTCCGGCGGAATGGGGAACGGGTTGTAGTCGCCGCCATTGACTCCCACCTGCGTTGGCGGCGGCACAGGAGCATCGCCGGGATGAGAAGGCTCATCCAGTGAGATCCTTGCGGGCCGCTCGTCGGCGGCTTCGAGAACGGGAACCGAAGGCGAAGGAGCAAACGCGCGCAGTGCCACCAGGACGGTTCCCAGCACGGCGACGGTCACGCATCCCACAAGGCGACGCGCGGCGGCGTCGTGCGGAGGGGCGGCATGATTCGTCGTGCGGGGTGTAGTCATGAGAACGGACTTCAATGCAATGCCCGAAGGGGCAAGGGTGAGTAGCCGGGGGCAACGCCCCCGGTAACCGGGCTCTCCTCAATTCTCTTCAAGCCCCAACGGGGCGAAGGTGGTTGTACGTCGCATGATCACCTTCGCCCCGTTGGGGCTTCCAACCATTCTGTTCTCGTCAACCGGGGGCGTTGCCCCCGGCTATTCACCTTTGCCCCTCCGGGGCATCGACAAGGTAGCTCTCAGGCTCCGCCTGAGGTTAAGTCGATGGTTCGTGGGACATCGCTCCTTCACTCCACCTCTCTCGCTCGAACGGCTTAACCTCTTGCGGAGCAAGAGGGCTACTTCAATACACCAGCGCCATCTCCACGAAGGCGGAATACAGCGTGGGAGATTCGATCTTCTGGTCGCCGAACGGGCGCAGCGGATCACCAATTCCGTAGAGGTCATCGAAGCCGCGCCCCGGAATGAGGGCCGCGAAGCCCCCCGTGAGTACGACGTTGTCGTTCAGGAACGGCCGATACTCGGTGCCGACGCTCAGGTCGAAGCCGATCTCGGACCGGATGTTGTTCTGGAACGTGAACTGCTCGAGCACCCGCGTCGAATCGAACCACAGATGGTTCGCGTTCGTGATGAACTTCAGCTTCGGCGTCACTTCGAAGTCCATTCCGACGTTGAGCAGTTGAAGGCCGGGATTCACGAAGTTGCTCTGCCCCTGGATCTTGCTCGACCGCAGGTCGGGGACGATGCTGCCGCGGTTGACCAGGTTCACTCCGAACAGCGGAACGTTTTGCCGTTGCCAGAAGCTGAACTGGCCGCCGGCGAAGTTCGCGTTGTCGAAGATCGTGTCGAAGCCGCGGGCGTATTTGTCGTTCACGTCGGTGTCGCCGGACGCATAGAAGTAGGACGCCCGGAAGCGGACCCAGTCGCGGTCATAGCTCAGCTCGACGGCCGCCATCTTGGCGTCGATGTCCTGCTCGCGTCCGGCGATCGGGTTGAGGCTGTCCTGTCCCATCGCCCAGTAAAAGGCATGGGAGATGTTGTAGCGCCCCATGTGGCCGTCGCCGGCCAGGCCGAGGTACATCACGTTGACTTCGTGCGGGAGAGCGACGCCGGCCGGATCGGGACGGACGAGGAAGTCATTCCGGTCAAACTTGAAGCTCGGCTGGTCGTGGTTGTAGTGGACGCTGGCCTGCTGCGTATAACCCGGAAACAGGAAGTCCTGTCGATAGTAGTTGGCGATGAAGACCTGCTGATGACGGTCGCCGGTGGTGTTGAGACCGCTGTTCGTTTCCTTTTCCGCCTGGTCGAAGGCGGCGAGGTTGAACTGGTCGCGGTTGGCGTTGAGCGTGCCGAAGAGGCGGATGGCCCGGTTGGTGTCGGCGAAGATGAACCCGCGGAAGTCGCTGACGAACGGCTGCGACCCGACGCGAAGCGAGACGAAGTCGTAGTCGGGGCTCAGGTCGGCCAGCTTGCGTTCGACGAAATATTCCTGCAGGGCGAAGTCATCGCGGGCCCGCTTCTTCCCCTTGCGGACGTCCGGATTGACGACCGCCAGTTCTTCGGCCCGCAGGAAGTTGCTGTTGAACACCGGCGTGATGCGGATCCGCCAGTCGGCCGGCTTGAACGCCGTGTTGCCGTGGGACAGATCGAACTTCACGGTCAGGAAGTTCGTGAAAAAGTACTGGTTCGGCTTGCCGAAGAACTCTTCCTGGAAGGGACGGGCCGTCGATTCGAACGGCGTGGTGGCGGTGGGCAGCTTGCGGAACTCGTTGATCATCACCTCGGACGCGGTGATGTTGAGGAACGTGTGCTGGCCGTAGATGGGGTAGTCCCCCTTGAGGATGTTCTGGTTGTACGGGTCCCACCAGTGCCCTTCGACATAGGGATAATCGTCGTTGAAGGGATGCCCTTTGTCATAGCGGTCCCAGGGAGTGAAGCCGTTCCGCCAGCGGTCAGGCACCGGGACGAAGTGCCCGCTCGTCTGCCGCTCGGTGGGACGGATGCTGGACGGGCCGCTGAAGCCGAGCGGGGCCTCGAACGGCATGGTGATCAGCATGTCGACCGGCAGCACGGCCGGTGGTTCGTCGTCAGGAAACTCGGGCTCCAGCGGACGGTTCAACAGATCCGCGCCGTCGTCGTCGAGCGTGGAGCTGTCCTCGTCCATGTCGGCGCGGTCGGCGATTCGCACGACCCCCGCATCGTCGAAGGCATCGTCAGAGGCCGACATCTGTTGGATGGGTCCGGGGTCGAAGCCAAAAGGGGCACGAAGGGGCTGCGGGGTGTTCCGCCCCCGTTGTCGGCGTGCGGCCCGATCGGCCGCCAGCGGCGACGGCAACAGGTGGCCCGCTTCGGCGGCGTTGTTGGAAGCTGCACGGGACGAAAGTCGGTCCGACTCCGCCCGCTCGGACTTCGTTCCCCAGTAGGGGGCGACCGGTTTCAGCACAGAGGGAACGAAAGCGCCCCCCGCACCGGGAAGGAACCGCACGTCGCCAGGCTCTTCCGCCGGTTCTGATATCTGGCGACCGGGCATTTCAAGCTCGTCACCGGACCGTGCGATCGATTTGGCTCCCGCCTCTCGATCAACAAGACGAGGGGCGGCCTGTTTTGCCGTGACCGACGGCATCCCGGCACTCTCGCGTCGCGGCTTCGCGCCCGGCGCGGTCGGCTTCGCATCCCAGTCGGTCTGCACCAACGCCGCATATCCGCGAACGATCTCACTCGGATCGGACGATCGCATCTCATCGATCCGCTGTCGCCAGTCCGCATCCGGAGGAATTCGTCGCACCACCTGCATCACCGCAGCCCGCACCTCGGACGACCGATCGAAAGACAGGACGAGCAACAGGGCGCCGGAGGCTGATTCCGAGGCCGATTCGATCTGTTGCACACGCCTGAGTCGAGCGCGGGGATCATTGATGCCTTGCGAGGATGCAAAGTCGCGGACCTCTTTCGAGGTCAATTCCTTCCGGACCCGTTCTTTCACTGCCGAGCGGTCCAGAGTCTGAGCATCGATCCATTGTTCCGACGCGTCCGGGTTTGCGACAGCGGTCGGCGTCGGCCTCCCGTCATCCGGCGCAACCTCCTCTTCGTCCGCACGGGCGGCGAACCGAAGCGCGCAGAGCGCGGCGGCGACGATTCCGGCGGCTGCAACGCCCACGAGGACGCTGCGCCGATTCCCGGAAGGAACGGCGACCATCGAAGGTTTCCGAGAAAGGAAAAGCAGACGGGAGAAAGGCGGGAGCGACCGACGGGAGTAACCCGTGCGGGGAGAGAAAGGCGTGGAATGCCGGGAGAATTCCCGAGGAGGGGCAAGAGGGCCGTGTGTTTACTGAAAACTTGAATTCGTCGCAATGTCACTTTTATGACGTGTGCTGCGACTGCCGCGACTCAGCCAGATGATGGGTGGTCTTTGCAAGGGTTGGAGTCTGAGGCGGATAGGATCGTTGCTGTGGTCGGTCGTGGACGACGTTCATCGATCCTTCAAAGAAAAAAGGACGCAAGGCGGGGCCTTGCGTCCTGGCTGTCGTCGACGGACTGACAATTCGAGTCAGGCACCCTACTGCAGCAGCAGATACCGCTCGGCTTCCTTCACAAGCTGCGGATCGCGTTCGCGGAGCTTGTCCAGGTATTCGCGCCCCTTCTTCACATGGGCCGGCTGGGCAGCCCCTTCTCCCTTCGGCCCATCCTTGACGCTGGTCAGGAAGTACTTGATGAAGGCCCGCTTCATCACGGCCGAGTTGTAATCGTCGGTGTCGTAAAGCTCGTAGATCCGATCCTGCACTTCCCAATCCTTCCAGCGAGCCAGGTCGGCCGCCACCATGTCGGCCAGCTCGGGACGCTCCAGCAGCAGCCGCATGGACTTCTTCAGCCGCTCCTTGCTGATGCGTCCGTCCCCGTACTGCCAGACGAAGCGGATCGCCTGCAGCGCCGAATAAGTCTCGCTGAACGGTGGCTTGGCCTTCTTCGAGAGCTTCGTCTCGTCGATGACATCCAGCCCCTTCTCGCCCGCCAGCACCAGGTAGCCCCCAATGATCCCATCGATCCCGAGCCGGAAATCCTCGTTCGGTTTCGTGATGATCGACTTGAGCAGCTCCTCGTCCTCCGCGTTCCCGCACAGGCCGATCATCATGCCGTAGAGCCCAATCCGCGTGACGGGCGTCGTTTCGCTGGTCAGCCACTTCCGCAGCCGATCGCGCGGCATGATCTTGGCCAGGGGAACGATGTCTTTGTACGGCGCGCTGGCGAATTCGCCATAGGCGTCGTTCGCGACCGTCTCGTCCGGGAACTCGAGAAACTTCATGAAGTACTCGAGCCGCTTCTGCGTCGGTTGTTCGGGCGAGGGGGACTGCGACATGTAACCGAAGCTCGCTTCCGAGACTTCGATCGGCGAGCCCCATTCGATCGTCGCCGCCTTGCTGCCGAACAACACGAAGAGGTCCCCCTTCTGGCCGGTGCGGAAGCGGTCGAGCGTGAGACGCGCTCCCTTGGACACTTCGCTGTCGGGCGACTTCACCACCTGCAACACTTCATAAGTGGTCGAGCCGACCGATTTCCCCTCGGCTTTCTTCGCCTCGACCCACTGCACGAGGACCACCGCATCGGATTCCGCCACTTGTTCCGACAAAGTCTTCGAAACCGGTGTGCAGAGTGGGCAGAAGGCCGACGCTCCGCCGGCTGCCAGCAGCACGACCGACAGGGCGGCCGCAGCCGTCACCGGAAACTTGATGCATCGCATAGGAGAACTCCGAACGTCGTGTCGTAGGCGGCCCGGTCATCGGCCGCTCGGGCGGCGGCAGCGCGATTCCAACCTGCCACTCAGCCTATCGCGTTTTGATCTCGGCGTCATCGATCCGGTAGAGCTCGTCGAGCGTCTTTCCATCACCGCTGGGGCGAATGCGGAATGTGCCGACGACTTCAAACCGCCGATTCTCGATGTAATCCGCCGTCGTTCCGTCCTTCATGTGGACGTCAATCAGGTAATAAAGAGTCGGGTTCGGTCCGAAGCAGCACACTCCGGTATCGCGGGTGAACACAAACCGCGGAATGTCCGTATCGCTGAATTGCGGGTACATGAAGCCCTGGATGCGAACCCGCCGGCCATCGAGTTCCTTCAGCCACGAGGGCATCTTGTCAACGGCCTCGGACGGGACGGGCACGCCGTTGTCGATTCCCAGAACCTTGAGCAGGTCGATGTCATCAAACGAAACTCGAAGGGCCCCCCTCTCGGTCTTGAACGACTTTTCGGGGATGAGGACCTCCAGCGGGCGCGGCGGAAGTTCAGCGACGGCCGGTTCATTTGCGAAGCGTGCCGTGACATCGAAACGATCCGGATTGACCCGTCGAGCTTGTTCGGGGGAGACCGTCTGGGGGTCGTCGCCCGCCGCACTTCCATCGTTCGAGACAACTTCCGGCAGAGCTCTTGACGCATCGGTTGCCGAATCCTGATCTTTCAGGGCGTCGGCGACGCGGACTTCGGCGCGAGCCCCAGGGTTTGCAGCCTCGGTCGATGTTTTTTCCAGACCGGCTGCCGCGGAGGAATCGGCAGGCTTCGCAGCGTCACGAGAACCATAGGCATGAAACTAGTCCTGCTTTGCCGACCCGCAACCCGAGACGCCGATCGCCGAGACGAGGCACAGCGACGCGAGGACCGGCAGTTTGCTGCCGGACGGGGCGACTGATGGAAATCGCATGAAGCCCTCACTCGCAGGGAGTCGCTGAGCGCGATGGCGGAAAGTCGCATAATCCAACGTCCCTAATTATGGCGCGCCACCGGAAGGGGGGAAAGGCATGAGTGCCCTTCGCGGTTGACAGTCCGCAGGCGAAAAACGATTCGAACGTTTCACCTCGAACGCCGGTTATCAGGGACAGCTGTCGGAATTGAGGATGGCATGGGAGTTTGCGGGGATCGTCAGGCAGCCCCGTTCATACTGCCGCCGATTTCATCAAAGCCAGCTTGAATGTGTCCACGCGTTACGGTATGACCGTCAGTTGCGCAAATTGCCCGGGTTGAACCCCCCGGCCGCTTCTCGCCCGGCCCTCGTTTTTCGGAAGCAGCGGGTTCGAGTCACCCATCAACGATGCTCGTCATGTCCTCTCCACGTCTGAGCCTCATCACGGTTTTTGCACTCGGTGTGCTCTCCGTCGCCGCGGTCCCTTCGTCCGCCGCAGATGCCAAGGGGGTCAAGAAGCCCTTCTCGACGGGTTCGACGGACGTCTTGGTCGAGTTCATCAACGAGAAGATCGCCCAGGGCTGGAGCGACAACGAAATCGAACCGTCGGAAGTCGCCGATGATTCCG
>JADZEF010000217.1 GCA_020850695.1 Planctomycetaceae bacterium
GCGATCGGCGGTCTCGGCGAGGCGCTGGATGCGACGAAATCCAAGCACTGGGGAGACGGGCCGTGGGTAATGCCGCTCCGGCCGGAAGACGAGTTCTTCCCGGATCGCATCACGTACCTCTACCGCGAAAACAGCCTCTACAACCGGCGATTCGTGCAGCGAAGGCGGATGAAGGAACTCCTCGGCCGGCGGTGGCGAGCGCTGGTCGGCGAGGCCAAGTGGAAGACGAAGACCCTCTTCCTGGAGGCGCTGACGGGCGGGCAATCGGCTGCGATCCGCCGCATTCTGCACGTCGAGCCGCCCGTCTTCTGGCGCGCCTGTCAGGGACACCAGTTCCTCGACCTGCCTCGGCGAATGATCCAGCGCGAACTGCCATTCGACGACGAATGACCGGCAGTCTGATCACCCTTTCGGGGCCGGCATTCCGCGGGAGTTGCTCCGAGCAACTCACCGGGTTTTCGACTTCCCACGGCCAAAGGTCGCCTGCCGAATTGGCTTCTGTCCGCTTGCCGAACGCGGACAATGACTTGCCCCTCGCGCCAGCATGTGACCTGACCACAACAAGTGTCTGGCGTCTCACGTCATCGGGACAACGATTCGCCCGATGCCGACAAGCAGCCGTCGCCGTCACGTGTGTTGCCGTCGTCACAGAATTCCTGTGCGAGGACGGGTCTGGGAAGGCCAGGCAAGAATCTATCTGTCTTGACCTTCTGGAGAATGCCGTCTCCGCACCTTGCGCCCATGCATCCGTTGCTGCATGCATCATCATCCGCGCCGTTACCGTCATCGCATTCCTCACCTGGGTCACGCAACCCGTTGCCGCAGGCGCCAGTCGCGTTACAGGCTCGGGTCGCCCCGTCACTTCGGCCGCCGCACGTCGCGTCAGGATAGATCACCGGATCGAGAGACGACCCGCCCTCGCAACGGTTGGTGACCAGCGCGAGTTCGCAAGTGCGGAGGTTTCCTGCGCAACAGTAACCGCGCGGCTGGCAGGTTCCCCCGGAATCCTCGGACCGCCTCACACACACGAGCCCGCCGTCGCACAGCATGTCGAAGTTGTTGCAGCTGGCGCCAAGAGTCCCGGCCGCGGGGATCTGTCCCAGCAACGCGAACTGCCCGACCCCGAGTCTGCCCAGGAGAGTCGCGGCAGCGATTCCAACGGCCATCCCGGCAAGCGGCAGGAGAAGTGACGACCTCGGCACGCGCATGGAAAGAGGATAGCGCTGCGCCCACCTGTCGCAAAGACCCTGCGGAAGGCGATGGTTTCAGGACCTCTGGCGCGCGACGGCGGGTAGTGCTAAAATAGATGGATTCTTTGCCACCCCGGCATGGTTCCCGTCACACAAGACCTCATTGTTCGGCGGCGCCCGAATGCCCAGGAGCGATCGCGTCCGACGCCTCTCACAGGGCTATTGGTCGGGTTGATCCTGGCTCTGCTTCCTCACCGGCCTCTTCCCGTCCCGGCGGGCGGCAAAGCTCAATACGCTGGATGCGCTGCGGTACAAGTAGGGGGACGGACGTGCGGGCAATTCCGCCGTCCCGTCCCGAGGCGGGAGCGATCAAGTGTCCAAGGAGCGGAAGCTGAACCTAGGGCCGGGCTCTCGACGGGATAATCCCAGGAAAAACACGGAAAATCCCTCTATCCCAAAGCGGCACCGCGGTTCGTGAAGGTTTGATGAAGGTCGAGCTGGCTGCCTTTCCCAATGATGGGAATGCCGACGCCTACAATGGATGCAGACACGTTGCTGCGATCACGGACATTCGGGCTCGTCGCTGGCGAGCGGATCGCACACGATTTCCCCGATCACGAGGGATCGGATGACCAAATTGGTGACCGCTTCGGCGAATACGGAGCTCGACATTCTGCTGGAGATCGTCTGCCTGAAACTGCAGCTGACGAAGAGTCAGCACGAGGATGCGGAAGACAAATACGGCGCTATCACGCGGTGGCTGCTCGCGGACGGAAGCGCGATTCGCGACCACCGCCCCGACATCTACCCGCAAGGGTCGCTCGGTCTTGGGACGACGGCGAAACCGTATCTGAGGAATGAGTTCGACCTCGACTTGGTCTGCCAGTTGTGGCTGCCTGCCTGGTACCACCCCGGCAGAGTGTACCAGATGATCTGGAACCGGATGGCGGAAAACGGAACCTATGCGCCGATGATGAGGCGCTGCCGACGGTGTATCCGTCTCGAATACGCGAACGACTTCCATCTCGATATCGTCCCGGCGGTTCCGGACAGCGAGGAAAACGGTGACCACATCCTGGTGCCGGACCTGCACGCCGATCTCGAACCGGAGCATCCCACGAACAACAGGTGGAAGCCCAGCAATCCGCGCGGGTACAAGGGGTGGTTCAGGGGGAAGTGCATCTGGCGGGTGAAAGAGTCGTACCAGGCGTCTGCGGAACCGCTGCCGGCAGCGGAGCCGATCCACAAGAAGCCGGCGCTGAAGCGCGCCGTGCAGCTCTTCAAACGCTGGCGCGACAAGGAATTCCACGGCCGCAAGGACCTTGAGCCGCCGTCGATCATCCTCACGACGCTGGCCGGGCATTTCTATCGCGGCGAAGTTCTCTGCACCGACGCGCTGACCACGATCCTGCACCAGATCGTGATGATGCGCGCACGCGGCGAGATCATCTGCAAGACGAACCCGGCGAACGAGAAGGAACGAATCTGCGAGCGGTGGGAGGAGAATCCGAAGTCTCTCGAAGCGTTCGACGACGCGATCAAGAAGTTTTACGCCTCCTGGCTCCGGCTGCTGAAGATGACCGGCATCGCCGAGATCACGGCGGAGCTGAAGCGGCTCTTCGGGGAAATGCCGATCGACGCCGCCGTGAAGGAGTTCGCCGAACAGCAACTCAACCGTCCCCGGCAGGATGGGCAGCTGCTGATGGAGAAGTCAACCGGCCGAATGCGGACGGCCACTGCGCACCCCGCCGTTGTGGCGGCTCTGGCGTCCACCATGCCGGTCCCGAGGAATCGGTTCCATGGGGAGTAGATTCAGGGGCCGCCCGCCGAAAGTGCTGGGCATTCGCGAACAGGCGATGTTCATTCGACTCCGGCTTCCGTCGTTCAAGGCGAAGCTGGACGGCGGAAAGCTGACCGCAGTCGGTTCGCTCCAGCCGAGTCCGCTCTGCGAAACGTACACTGTCTGCGTGCAGTACCGGATCGGCCAGCCGCCGGCCGTCGAGGTTGTCTCACCGGAACTGAGACGCCGCGGCGACGAGCCGATCCCGCACATGTACTTGGAGAAGCGCCTCTGTCTGTACGTGCCGTGGGAGAGGGACTGGACACCGAACAAGGAGTTGGCGAAGACGATCATCCCGTGGTCTTCGCTCTGGCTGTACTACTACGAGCTCTGGCATGCGACGGGGGAGTGGCTGGGCGGCGGGCACCAGCCGGGGGAAAACGAGACGATCTATACGGAGGCCGCAGATGAAAGGGCCGCCAGGCAAGCCGTTTCGCATTCTCCGCCTGGATGGGGGAGGGATCCGGGGGGCTTTCTCCGCCGCGTTCCTTGCTGAGGTGGAGAGACGGACCGGCATCTCGATCGCTGAACACTTCGACCTGATCGCCGGAACGAGTACCGGCGCCATCATCGCCGCGGCGCTCGCTCGGGGTCAGTCGGCGGCGATCATCGAAGAGTTGTACGCGAAGCACGGGAAAGCGATCTTCACCCGACGGAGCCCCGTGAAGCTTGGGTTTTTTGACCGCAGGAAAGCGCGTCACATCGAAAAGAAATATCTGAAGCCCTACGGCCTCGATTACGACCAGGTCTTGCAGTCGAAGTACGAATCGACCGCGCTGGACAATGCATTGAAGAGCGTGCTCGGCAGGGACAAGCTGGAAGACGCGAAGGTGCGGCTCATCATTCCAGCATTCGATTTGACGGGCGGGA
>JADZEF010000218.1 GCA_020850695.1 Planctomycetaceae bacterium
AGTCAGCCGCGCCCCGACGTCGTCTCGGCGCTCAGTTACTTCGTCGCGCTGCCCGAGAGTTTCCTGCCCCCCGCCGACCTGATCTCGCGGCAGGTGCGGATCGCAACCGCCGCTCGAACGGCCCCCCCGCATCCAGGCGCTGGATGGACTCTTCTACGACAGTTCTGGTCCACCGGCCACGACGCTTGGAAACGATATCCGGACGCGATCAAGAAACTGGGAGAGGCGCCCAACTTGTTTGTCCGCAGGCTCGGCCAGACCATCGAGGCGTCGAGCATTGCGCCGGCCCCGCTGTCGCCCTTCGAACCGCCGATGCATGCGGTCGCAGCGGAGTCGACCTGGGAGGGAATCGAAGCGGACGCGTCCACCGCCCCCCCCAACGCGAGACCATCGCGAGGAGGCCTGTGGCGAAAGATGAAGGATTCGTTCGTCGCCACGGTGTCCGGAATGAAGCGACGGGCCGCCCCCCCAACTCCAGAATCCTCGGTCAACAATCCACTGGAGTTTCCCGAGTCATGAATCGACGTGTCCGTGGAGACCGCCGGCAGCGGCGAACGGGTTCATTCGTGCTGCGATTGACCATGGCCCTCGCGTGCGTTGTGCTGACGCGGGCTCCGATCGCCGCCGCAGAGACTTCGCCCGAGCATCAGGCGGCCGTCGAGATCCTCACGGGCCAGCGCCATCAAACGCTGCGGACAATCCAATGGACGGCCGTGGCCGCAGCGGCGGTCGTCGTGATCGGGACGGCGGCGCTGCGATGGTCTCAAGTGGTTCGCAAGGACGCGCGGTTCCGCAGAGCCTTGCGGTCCGCGCGGCTTGAGTCGTTCGAGACTCCGGAGTCCGTCGCCACGGCGGTGAAACGCCTGCTGGCACTCGGACCCGTCGAAGAGATCCGGAAGGAACGCGAGCGTCGACTCCCGGCGGGGGGCTCGCGGCAAAGCGCGACACGTCCGTCGAACGCCCTGTTTGAGGCCCTCGATTCTCGAAGAGCGGGAGAGCCCGCCGGGTCTCGACTCTTGCGGGCGTCGGCCCTGTTGCAATCCGCAACGGCCGGCGGTGAAGACTTGGAACCATTGCTGCGTCCCGACCCGACATGGACGCCGAAAGAGGCCGGACGAGCGGCGGGGTTGTGCCGCAAGGCCTGGAAAGTCCACCACGACGAAGGCTGGCCCCTCGTCTATGAGATCCTTGCACGCCAACTCGCCGGGGAGGCGGAAGTAATAGCGAAGCTGCTCGACGAGGTGCGCGGGATTCATCTGGAAGCGGCGATCCCCGACCCGCTCCGCAAAGAGTTCCTCGTCTGCCTCATCGAAAACGGACATTGGAAGAAAGCGCGGGCGCTGATCAATCATCTCATTCGCGTGACGGAGAACCCCGACGTCATGAAACGCGAGATGGGATGGATCGACGTCCTCGAACGATCGACGCCAATGTCGGCCCATGAGACGTCCGCGTCTCACCACACCTGAGGTGCTCGATGCGCAGCAGCCATTCTTTCGATGAAACGCGGCCGCCCGTCGGCGCTCCCTGGCGGCGCGATCCCGAGCGGATTCGCATCGCACGGTTCAGTCCGGGCTGCCGCGTGCTGGGGCCGGGGCTGCGAGCCGTCGTGTGGGTCCAGGGCTGCCCGCTCCGCTGCCGCGAGTGCGTCGTTCCCGAAATGCTTCCTTTCGAGGGGGGTAAGGACATCAGTGTCCACGAACTGGCCCGCCGTCTCATCGCGCTGCCCGACGTGGAAGGGGTGACGTTCAGCGGCGGCGAACCAACGTCTCAGTCCGCCGCCATCGTCCGCGTCCTCGGGCTGGTACGCGCCGAGCGCGACTTCTCCTGCATGATTTACAGCGGATTCACGTACGAAAAGCTGCTGCGCGACGGCGACGACGACCAGCGGCGGCTGCTTTCGCAGATCGACATCCTCGTCGACGGCCCCTACCTCCCGGAGCGTCACACCGATCTGCGCTGGCGGGGCTCTTCCAACCAACGGGTGCTGTTCCTGTCCGAGCGCTATCGCAGTCTTCAGTCAATGACGGAAGACCGCGGACACTGGCTCGAATTCGAATACCTTCCCGAAGGGGACCTGCGGTGGGCGGGCATTCCGCGGCGCGGCTTCCGCAGGCTGCTGGAAGAACAGTTGAAGGAACGCGGCATCCGGCTGGAGACATCCTCCGGCAGCGTCACCGACGAAGCCTCCGCGTCCGAACAACCATGAATGGAAGATCGAGCGATCCACCGACCGATCGGCCCTGCGGCGACAGGACAGGCGCCGGACCATCAGGAGAATGACGATGAGCGGTTCCCCCAAGCATTGTCGAGCGACCCTGAGTGCGGCCCAGGAAGCGCAGCTGCGGCGCGCTCGCGAGGAGCAGGCGAGGCAAGAGGCGGAACGCCGCCGGCTCGAGGAAGAACGCCGCCGGAAGGAGCGGCTCGAAGCGGCTCGGACGGAAGCTGGCCGCGGTGTCGAGCAGGCCGCGACGCGGGCGCAGGACCTTCGGAGTGCTGAAGCCGCCCGGTTCGTCGCCACCGAGTTGGGCGAGGCCACGGCTCAATTGGAAGGGCATCGCCGGCAGCTGCTTTCCGCCGGAGACGAGACGACGGTCCGTCGCCTGGCGGAAGAAGCCGACCGCGTCCAGGAGAATCTGGGGCGGCTGGCCGCCAAAGCCGAGGCCTGCCTTCTGGCCGAGCGGCTCGACAAGGGGGAGGCGGCGGTCGTCGTGATGCGGAAGCAGATCGATGCCCTGCCGGCCCACTCCTCGCTGCGGTTCGATTCCCCGGGCCACGACGCCTGCCGCAAGGAGATCACAGCGGCCGAAGCGGCCCTGCGGCGGAAGCAGCCGGCCGAAGCCGAGGCGGCGCTGAAGCGCGCCCAGGAAGCATTCCGGAAACACGTCGCCGAGGTCGATCGGAAGCGGCAGGAACTGCGGGCCGGCCAGGAACGAGTGCGAAGCATCGTGGCAGCGGCTTCCGACGCTGTCGCGGGGCTCGCCGCCGATCCGGTCGTTGTCCGCTGGTCGCAGCCCGCTCTCACGACGCTTGAACGGCGGGTCGACGGACTCGAGACGATGCTCAACGCCGATCAACTCGAGGCGGCGGCCCGCGAAGCAGCGGCGATCACCACAGAGGTTGCCTCGCTGATCGCCTCATCGCAACAGGCGCAGCTCGACCAGGACCGCCGCGATTACATCGTGCGGGGGATTGCCGAGGTGATGTCGGGACTGGGCTTCCAGATCGCAGACGGCTACCCGCGACTGGAGTACGAGAACGACGAAAAATCGGCCGTCGTCATCCAGTCCGAGCGTCCCGGCGGGCAGCCGCTGGCCGTCAGCGTGCCGTTGCAGGGGGAGATCTGGTACGTCGTCGACGACGAGTCGATCCACGTGGCCCGCACCGCCGACGGTCGGGCCGTCACCATCTGTGATGAGGCCGTCGACCAGATCGAAGCGCTTCACGCCGAACTCGACCGCGCCTGCGGCATTCGCATGAGCCGTCTGGAGTGGAACGACGAGGATCCCGCCCTGATCGATGCGGTGCGGATGCAGTTGCCGGAGGCGACATCGACGGAGGCGGAGCGGTCCGCTTACGCCGACGGCGACTGATCCGCAGCCCGATTGCCGTGCACGCGGTGTCGCCGCACTCACCCACGTCAGACCTTTTTTCTGTCCAGCGCCGAGCCAGCCTCATGGAAATCAACGCACTGCTCAGCTCGCGCTGGGTGACCGAGTTTCACAAGCGGTGGGTGAGGGGGAAGAACGTCCTGCTGCACGGCAACGTGGCGGATCAGTTCCTGGTGAACGACGAATACCAGGACATGCAGAAGTTCCTGGGCCGCTTCTTTCAAAGCAAAGGCTACGAGCTGATCGTCGAGTACGATTTTGTCGAGGGGTTCCGCGTTCCGGACGAGAAACGGTCGCTCTTCAACCGTCTCTCGGGAGACCGTCGCCGGGCGGCTGACTCGCCCGGCGCGCAAGAGCGCGCTGTCCTCCCCGAGTCGCCGTCGACGGCCGCCGGCGCGTCTGCGGCGGCGGGGCAGCCGCGTCAGAAGCCCGTCGCCGGCGGGGCGCCGCGTGAACTCTCCGTCGCCCAGCAGGCCCGCAGCGCCAATCGCGTCGACACCTTCGAAGACTTCGCCGCCATCGAACGACTGTTGCGTCAGACGAAGCACGCCACCGCCGTCGTGGTCCATTTCGGCGACCGTCTGGTGGCGAACACGAAGCAGCAGCAGGAGCCCGAACGGAAGGCTCTGGTCTGCCTGATGAAGGCGATGCAGGAAGCGGTCCGCGCCACCATCCCCCAGGGACCGGTGGCGGGCTATAAGAATATGCTGGTCATCGTCGGATCGCACCTCGAAGCCGTGCCGGAATGGCTGCTGCGGGAAAACACGTTTATCGAATTGCTGGAAGTGTCGCGGCCCCGCACGGACGAGCGGATGACGTTTCTCCGCAAGCGGATTCAGACGTTTCAAGGGGGACGCGAGCTGGAAGCGGAGCCCGACGCCGTCGAGCGGGCCGCGGTGGAGTTCGGTAACCTCACCGATGGTTTCACCTGGTGGGACCTGGAAGCCGTGAGGCGGACGTCGGTCGTCGAGCAGATTTCCGTCGGTTCGATGCGCGAGTTGATCGACTTCTACAAATTCGGCGACCGGGACGATCCCTGGGAGAAGCTGGGACGCGAGCGCGTGAACGAGTCGCGGCGGGCGCTGGAGAACCGCGTCATCGGGCAGACCGAGGCGGTGAACGCCGTCGTGCAGATGATCAAGGCGGCGCGCGAAGGAGTGACGATGGCGGTCGAGGACAAAGGGGGAGGGCGTCCGAAAGGGGTCTTCTTCTTCGTCGGACCGACGGGCGTGGGCAAGACCGAGCTGGCGAAGGCCCTCACCGAGCTCATCTTCACGCGCGAGGACGCGTTCGCCCGCTTCGACATGAGCGAATACGCCGAGCAGCATGCCGCGGAAAAGCTCGCCGGAGCCCCGCCGGGATACGTCGGCTACGACGAAGGGGGGCTCCTGACCAACCGTGTCCGCGAGCGCCCCTTCAGCCTGCTGCTGTTCGACGAGATCGAAAAGGCGCATCCCCGGCTGATGGACAAATTCCTGCAGATCCTCGACGACGGCCGGCTGACCGACGGCAAGGGACGGACCACCTACTTCTCGCAGACGGTCATCATCTTCACGTCCAACATCGGCTCGGGAAAGCGCCTCCAGGAACGCCTCGCGTCGCCTGAGCCAATGAGTTACGAAGAAGTGCAGAAGCACTACCTGCAGGCCGTCCGCAGTCACTTCCACCGCAAGCTCCGCCGGCCCGAGCTGCTCGGCAGGCTCGGGGAGAACATCCTGGTCTTCGATGTGCTGCGTCCGGAGTACGTCGTGGGGATCTTCGAGAAGTTCCTCGGACTGCTGTCGAAGAGCCTTCAGAGGAAGCGGCAGATGATCCTGGAACTTCCCGACGACAGCCTGCGCGACCACATCTCCCGGCTGATGGCACAACCGGAGAACCGCATGCTTGGCGGGCGGCGGATCCGAGCGCTGCTCGAATCGCTGGTCGAGCGGCCCCTCAACGCTTGGCTGTTCGACAACCCGGATGTCGGGAGCCGTGTCCGGGTGACGTATTCTCAATCGACCGGAAAGGTGCGTTTCGATGACGAATCGACAGCCTGAAGGCGAACGGAAGCGACGCAGGAAGGGAACGGGAGAGGCGGAAGCGACGGCGTCGGCCGAGCCGCCCGCCCCGCGTGCAGCGGCCGACGTCGCCAGCCTGCTGCTGGCGGGTGACGCGGAGGTTGTCTTCGAGTCAATCGATGAGGAACCGTCGCGGGAATCGTCGGCGCCCTTCGAGTCGCCGGCCTCTCAGTCCGTCCCGGTCGGCCGCACTCTCACGGTCGGACGCGGCGCCGAGTTCTCGACTTTGCGCGAGGCTTTCGAGCAGGCGGCGGATGGCGATCGCATCGTCGTGCGCCCGGGCCGATACGCCGAGAACGTGACAATCGATCGCAGGGTCACGCTCGTCGGCGACGGTCCGCGCGCCTCGATTGTGGTTGGCCAGGGTTTCGGGTGCGCGGTCTGGATCGGCATATCCGGCGTGCAGGTCCGAGGTGTAACGATCGTGGGCGCGTCCCTTGATGGGGCGGGCTCGCCCCCGACGTCCGCCGTCGTCTCCACCGCCGCCGATGTCACGCTGGCCGACTGTGAGATCCGCGACGCGCCTCTATCGGGAGTGCTGGCGCATGGCCCGAAGGCCGGACTGGTGCTGGAGGACTCACAGATTCGTAATTGCGGGGAAGCAGGACTGTTCATTGCCGAAGGGGCCGGCGCGATTGTGCGGCGCTGCCGGATTGTTGGAAACGGTGGTCCGGCTGTCGTCGTCAACGCTCAGGCGCGCGTCGCACTGGTCGATTGCCAGATTCGCCGCGGATTGTCGCACGGCATCTGCGTCGGCGCCGCCGGTCATCTGCAGGCTTCGGGGTGCGATGTTTCCGCACATGCGGGAAACGGCATCGTGGTGGAAGCCGGAGGTTCCCTTGCGGCGAACAACTGCTCCTTCTGCCGAAATGGAGAGCATGGGGTGTGCGTCAATGCGGGAGCCGTGGCGGCCGACGTCGTCGACTGCACGTTTTCCGGCAACGCCATGGACTCGTGGAGCGCTCCCGAATCCTTGCAGCGGGGCTTCGCACTCGGCGTCGGACAGCCTTCCGAGGCGGCGCCTGCGAACGCATGAGACGCAACGCGCTCGGACTTCGAACGAAGCCGCAGGCGGATCGCCTCTTGTAGGAATTGTGTTTCCCGTCCGGCGCGGACATGATCGTGCCTGGTCGACACACTTCTGTCACCTGGCTGACTTTTCCTGCGGACTCCAGACTCGCCGATGCTGTCCCTTCGTGCCCGCTGGGATCATCCGGCTCGCCCCGTTGACGGCGTGATCGACCGCTTCCTGCTGGTCGACGTCGGGACGGAACAATCCGTCCGACCGGCGTCGACAAGCGTCTGCATCCTTCTGGACATCTCGCATTCAATGGAAGGGGAACGGCTCGGCCGCGCCCGGGAAGCGTGCGTCGCCGCCTGGAGCCGGCTTCAGCCAGAGGATGCGTTCACGCTCGTGGCGTTCAGCGCCAAGGCGTCGCTCGTCATCGCCCCTCAACGGGCGAAGCGGCTGACCGCGGAACGATTGACGAAGACACTCGCGGCGCTGGAAGCCGCCAGCGCAACGCGCCTCGACCTCGCGATCCAGAAGGCGGACGACTGCCTCGACCATCCGATTTGCCGCAACTGCTCTGCCAGCACCGTCATTCTGGTGACGGACGGCCATCCCACGGGCGCGGACGGCCAATGGCTTGGAGTGACCGCACGGCAGGCGCTGCTCGACTCGGTGCAACACTGGCAAGCGCGCGGCGTCCGGTTGATCACCGTCGGGCTCGGAAGCGCAAAGCACTTCGATCGGCCATTCCTGTCCGAACTGGCGCGGCACGGCGGGGGGCGGTTCAAGCATGTGTTGAAACCCGACGATCTGGGCGAAGCGCTTTCCTGCCAGGTCGAGCTGGCCCAGCACGCGCTGGCGGGCCGCATGACCCTGGCAATCAAGGCACTCGTTCCCGGTGCCGCGCTGAAGGAGGCCTGGTCGGTTTTCGACCAGCGCGCGCTGCCCATCGCTGCGGAGGACGGCGGTTCCTGGGTTGTGGATTGCGGCGCGGCCGCGGCTCCCCAACGGGGCGGCCGACCGGCCTGTCTACTGCGCGTGGAAACTCCGGCGCGGGTTCCATACGGCGAGAGCTCAATTCTGTCCGTGACCGCAACCGTTGCCGGCGGCGAAGGCATGGTCACAACTTCGGCCGCCAATGTCTCTCTACGATATTCGGCGGACCCTGCGGAGCTCGATGCCGGCGACGAGCACGTCGTTGCGCTGCGCGAGAATTGGGGCCTCGCCCGCCGGCAGTCCTTGATCGACGCGGCCGAAAGTCCGGCGCAGGCCGAACGGGAACTTCTCGCAGGAATCGAGCAGGCCAAGCGGGCCGGCGTCGCCGATCAGGCAGCGCGGTTCGAACGCCAGCGTCATGAGCTGGCAAAAGACGGCGCCGTCTCGCCCGAGACGTCCGCCGAAGCGTCGCGAACCCTGTCGCAGGTGTCCCGGATGCTTCTGATGGACTCTCAAGCGACGCCGGCCCCGCCGCCGGCCGCACCATCGGCAGTCGTGTCATCGGCATCGGCAGACCAATCCGGACCGGACCGTTCCACGCACTCGAGAGGCGTCAACGTTGCGTTACTGGCGGGCGATGCGCCCGAGGCGACGCCCCCGCGCGCGGGCTGGACGCTTCAGGTGGTCCGCGGGCTCTCGATCCATCGCCGCTTCGCACTCTCCCGTCCGCGAATGACGATCGGCTACTCCGGATTCTCCACCTCGGGAGCACGGCCTGACATCAACTTGACGGAAATCGATCCGGACGCTGCACCTGCGAAACACGAAACCTGCTGCGAACTGATCGTCGAATCCTCATCTCTGTCCGTGCGAAAGGTCACGAACCAGTCCGCCTGCTTTGTCGATGACGCGCCGGTGCCGGAAGGACAGGCACAACTTCTCAGGAACGGAAGCCGCCTGCAGATTCGCAGCGTCATCTTTCTGGTCGTGAAGTCGTGAATCTTCGCCCGAGTCGGTGGCGAATCGGAGCGAAGAGAATCCTCGATTGGAATGCCGCATCGGCTGACCGTCCGTGGTTGCGGCGCTGTATTCTTCAAGACGGCAACTGGTCCAACAGCTCTACAAAAATCTGGAGAAACCGCCGAGTCGCCGGCGTTCCCCAGCCGTTCTCGAGAACCGCCTGCAAATCGGCCCGGCCGTCAAGCAGTTGCTTCTGCCTTCCCGCGGTGTCGCCCTGAGCGTCAAGAATCTCGGCCAGGCAAAGGCGGGCCAGAGTCGGATCTTCGAGCGTCGTGGGGACCGCGCCCAAGACTTCACGCAGCCGAGTCCAGTAGCCGAGGCACTCCTCGAGCCACTCCCGCGCGGTTTCGAGTTTCCCGTCCTCCAGATCGATCTTTCCGATCCGTTCGCACGAAACGGAGAGGTTGCGTAGCGCATCAACGGTCTCTCCGTATTCCGAGAGGATTCGGCGGCTCACGGCCAGGCTCTCGCGGTACAGGGCGCTCGCCTGCTGCCGGTCCCCCTCCGCCAGGACCGCGTCTCCCACCTTGTTCAAGGAGACGCTGACGTCCCTCAGCGCCTGGGTGGTTTCTCCGAATTCCGCGGCGATCCGCCGCGCCGCCGCGAGGCTCTCGTGATAAAGCTCCAGAGCCTGAGCCGTGTCCTTTTCTTCGAGCACCAGGTCGCCCAGCCGGTTCAGCGAGACGATCACGTCGCGCAGCACCTGCGGTGTCTCGCCGAATTCCGCGACGATCCGTCGCCGTACGTCAAGGCTGTTGCGATACATCGCCCGTGCCTGAACCCGCTCGTCCGTTCGGCGCGCGACGTCTCCCATCTTGATCATCGAAACGCTGACGTCCCGGAGCGCTTGGGGCGTTTCGCCGAACTGCTGCACGATCTGCCGGCAGACCGTGAGACTCTCGTCGTACAGCGACAGGGCCTGCAGGCGATCTCCGGCATCGGACACGGCGTCCCCCACGCGTGTCAGCGAGACGTATACGTCGCGGAGCGCCTGCGGGGTTTCTCCGAACTCCGCCACGATGCGCCGGCAGATTTCGAGGCTCTCGCGATGGTGGGCCCGCGCGGCGTTGCGGTTTCCCTCCTCCAGCAAGACGTCCCCCAGCTTGACGAGGGCGACGCTCAGATCGCGCAAACACTGCGGATCGTCGGGGGATGATTCCGTCGCCCGCCTGGTCGTCTTCAGAAGGTGCTCGAACCATCCCCGGGCCTTGGACCTTTTGCCCTCCAGCAGCGCGATGTCCCCCAGACGCTGCTCGATGGCAACGATCATCCGCAGATCGATGGGTTCGCCGACTCGATCCGACGCAAGCGCGGGATCGGACTCGTCGTATTCGCCGTCCGACTCCAACGCCTGCGGGAACAGGAATTCGCTGGCGAGCTCGGCATGGAGCGCCGTTCCCAGCCGGGTTGCCCGCTGGAGTTCGCGCATCGTCCATAGCAGGTCAAGCACTTCCACCTGCTCCGAGGCGCCTGCTTCGTCCAGCGGCCAGCCGTCGGGTCGTGCATCGACGAACTCGCAGGCAACCTGCCGCGCGTGAGACCAGAGTCCCTGCGAGATATCGAGCCGCATCAGACGGATCAACCCGCGCCCCCAGTCGGACCAGGCATCCGCCGGGGACGCCTCTGAGTTGGCAGCGCCCGTCCGCGGATCCAGCCTCCGCCGCACCATCTCCAGCGCGTCGCGGAGTTCCTCGTCCGTCAGGTCGACGTTGACGGCAGACGCCACATCCCCGTCAGTGCTCGGGTCGGAGTGCGGCGGCGTCCGTGCCGAGCGATCGAAGCGCCCCGACCGCAGCCACTCTCGGAGCACCGCATTCACCGCTGCGTCGACAGCCCGCAGATCGTCCGGATTCCGCGAGATCCACCGCTTCGCGACTTCGTGAAAAACCCCCTGACGGAACGCGCACAGATTGAATCGCCCGGGATCGCTTCCGATGCGGTCGATATAGCAGTCGGGCGTTTCCCCCCGCCGCACCGCGGTCGCGATTTCGTCGACGGAGTACCGCGGCTTGTGCGGTTGAAGCGCGGCGACGCGGCCGGCAATCTCCTGAGTGATGTCCGCGAGGAAACGCCGTCCCTGGACGCTGCTCCAACCCAGCGCATACCGCACGGGTTGCTCCAGCGTCTTGAACTTGCGCTCGAGGATGCTCTTCACATCGAACAGCTTCCCTTCCAATCCTTGGATGGCGCCCGCCAGCAGCGGCCCATTCGGGTCTCCCCTCTCGAACCAGATGTCGGGCTCGGACAGCAGTTCTTCCAACATCAGGCCCAGGACCCGCGGATTGACGCCGGGCTGTGCTTCCCCCGTCGGACTGACGAACCCGGCATGCGCTTTGTCGATGAGGAAGTCGACCTGCGGCTGCGTGAGGCCGGGCAGAATGGATCGGATCAGATCGGCCGATGGACGAGCGGTGACAGGGCTGATGCGACGCGCGACTTCCGGGTCATCGGGGAGATGGAACAGCCGGAGAAAGTCGGTCAAACGCTGCGGCGAGCCGTCGCGCGGCGGCGGAAGTTGTCGATTCCGCTCCCAGACGTCGTCCCAATGCGTGCAGAGAATCAGCAGCGGCCACGGACGGATTTCGCCGGTCCGCGGGTCGCGTGTACCCTGGGAGGCTCTTTTCCAGAGCTCGGCGAGGAATCGCAATGTGCCGCGGTCGGCCCAATGGGCATCATCGATGACGAGCACGACCGGCACAGACGGAGCCGACGTGTCGCTGCGGTCGAGGATCATCTGAAGCACGTCGAGCGTGCTGGTCACCGCGTCGTTCCTTTCCTGCGCCTCCGCGGCGCCGACGGCCTGCGACGCCCGTGCCGCCAGTTCGGCTTTCTCTTTCCGGCCCTTCCAGGCCTCGAAGCCGTCCCGGAGCCAACCCGGGACATTGCCTACGACGGGAACGAAGTTGAAGGCGTTCAGGAAAAGGCTCCACGCCCAGTCGCCGTGGATTTTCCGGATCGCCCGGCGATGCAGCACGGGTCCGAAATGGACCAGCAGCCGCTTGAGTTCATTGACCAGGGGAACGCTGTCCCGCGGGTCGAACTGATCAGGAGGAATTTCGACGGCGCCCACTGGGGGTTCAATCATTCGCAATCCCCACCAGAGCCACGGGATTTCCGGTCGCGTGCGCGAATCGCGCGGATCGAAAAGCGGATTGATGTAGTTCGAGGTGGCGTCGGTCTGGAAGGAATCGGGCCAGTAGGCCTCACCGGCGCCGGGGTCGTGATGCACTGTCAACCAGCGGTAAAACTCCTGGACGAGGCGCGTCTTCCCGATGCCGGGAGGCCCGACCAGGGCAGCAAATTGCGGCCGCCCCTCGAGGACCCGGTTCCAGAGACGGACGAGCCACGCCAACTCGGGATCGCGGTCGACGAATTTCAAAAGGGAAGTGGCTGACATGGACGCTGCCTCGGCAACTCTTTTCGACCACGAATTCCGCTCTGCATGTCATACGCCCTTGGCCCTTCCATCGTCTCGCACGCCGACCAGATGAGAATCGTGCGGGTTGGAAGGACCAGCGCAACGCGGGGTACTCTGGTGTTTCTCGGGCTGAAAATCCCTGGGTGAGACCCGTGCCTTCTCACGATAACCAATATCCATCGTTGCAGCGCGGCGATTGACAGTGGGTGGAGACTCAAAAGCGTCTTGGAGGGACGGCCTCTTTACCGGCGTCCGCGAGAGGCCGCGATACACACGATCCTCAAACTCGGACGAATTCCGGGCACCGGGCCGTGGAGCAATGGCACCGATCATTCCCGTACTTCGGTTCATCTTGTCGGGGCGGGGGGTCTCATGCTTCGAGTGTGGCGAGTCGGGCAGGGCTTTATGGACTGGCTGAACATGCCGGAATGGACAGAGAGTCATTGTATTGACTCTCATTGATGCAATCGCCGGGTTATGTCATGCTGGGTCGGCACCGCACACCAAGGCGATATGCCGGCGGAGCCGACCGACACACACATCATTGCCTCACTCTCTGATTTCGCTGCAACAGTGACGCCCAGGAAACCATCCGACGCTATGAAGCCAATACTTGCACTGTTCGCCGTCGCTGTCCTTGCCCTGACGGCGCATGCGGAGGATGTCCGCACGCATGCCCTCAAGGACCTGAATGGATACTTCCCCTTCCAGCCGCCGTCCTCGGTGAGCGCATGGGAAAAGCGGAAGGAACAGGTCCAGCGGCAGATTCTCGTCGCCGCCGGACTGTGGCCGATGCCCACGAAGACGCCGCTCAATCCTGTCATTCATGGGAAAATCGACCGCGGCGAATACACGATCGAGAAGGTCTACTTCGAAAGCGCGCCGGGCTTTTTCGTCACCGGCAACCTCTATCGTCCGAAGAACACTAAAGGAAAAGTCCCTGGCGTTCTCTCGGCGCACGGGCACGCGAAGGATGCCCGGCTACAGCTCGCCGGCTCAGCGGCAACGCTTCAATCCATCGCCCAGGGAGCTGAGAGGTTTGAGAGCGGCGGCCATTCGATTTATCAGTCCCGCTGCGTGCAACTGGCCCGCATGGGGTGCGTGGTGTGGCAGTGGGACATGCTCGGCGATTCGGATTCCATCCAACTCACCCGGGACTTCGTGCACGGGTTTGCAAAGCAGCGGCCCGAGATGAACACCACGGAAAACTGGGGACTTTTCAGCCCTCAGGCCGAGGCTCACTGCCAGAATGTGCTGGGATTGCAGCTTCTGAATTCGGTGCGAAGTCTGGATTTCCTGCTGAGCCTGCCCGAAGTCGACCCGCAGCGAGTCGCGATGACCGGCGAGAGCGGCGGCGGCACGCAGACGATGCTCCTCTCGGCCATCGACGACCGCATCAAGCTGTCGTTCCCCGTCGTCATGGTCAGCACGTCGATGCAGGGAGGCTGCACCTGCGAAAATGCGAGCCTGTTGCGGGTCAACACGGGGAACATCGAGTTTGCCGCACTTTTCGCCCCCAAGCCGCAGGGCATGAACACCGCCAACGACTGGACCAAGGAACTCGCCACGAAGGGCTTCCCGGACCTGCAGAAGCTCTATGCCCTCTATGGAAAGAAGGACAACATCTTTCTTCTGCGGGGCGAGCACTTCCCGCACAATTACAATGCAGTCACTCGTTCGGCCTTCTATACGTTCCTCAATCAGCACTTTGGACTGGGCCTTCCGTCGCCCGTCATCGAGCGTGATTTCGAGCCGCTTCCGCGCGAGCAGCTCAGCGTGTGGGATGCTTCGCATCCAGCTCCGAAGTCGGGCGATCCCGCGTTCGAGCGTCAGTTGGTTCGCTGGTGGACCGACGATGCGGCGGGTCAGCTCCGTGCGGCGGCGGCCACACCTGCAGGGTTGCAGCAGGTCGTTCGTCCTGGGCTGGAAGCGTTGATCGGCCGGAATTATTCGGACGCCGGCACGGTGGAATGGGATCTCAAGGAGAAGAAGGACCGTGACGATTCGGTCGTCATGTCCGGAACGCTGCGGAACACAACCTATCAAGAAGAAGTTCCGGTCTTGTGGCTCTATCCGAAGCAGTGGAACGGTCGCGTGGTGATCTGGCTGGATGACAAGGGGACCGGCGGCCTCGAGAACGACCAGGTGAAGAAGCTGGTGAAATCGGGCACGACCGTCGTCGGAGCGAACCTGTTTTACCAAGGGAGTGAAATGGGGAAGAAGGCCCGCACCGTCCCCAACCCGCGCGAGTTTGCCGGATACACGCACGGCTACAACCACTCTCTCTTCGCTCAGCGCACGCACGACGTTCTGACGATCGTGACTTTCTTGCGGAACTCCAGCATCGGTTCTCACCCCGCACCGAAGACCGTCGCGATTGCCGCCTGGGGAAGCACCGGGCCAATTGCTGCGGCGGCCCGCGCGCTGGCGGGCCAGGCGGTCGACAAGGCCGCCATCGACACGGCTGGCTTCCGCTTTGGGAAGGTTCTCGATTACCGTGACCCGATGTTCCTGCCGGGCGGCGCGAAATACCTCGACATCCCTGGTCTACTCGCGTTGAACGCGCCTCACGCACTGTGGGTCGCCGGCGAGGGGGCGAAGCCCGAAGTCTTTGGGGCGCAATTCAAGAAGCTCGTTCCTTTCCACGGCGAGGCCAATCAGAAGGAAGCGGCGGCGGTTGAGTGGTTGCAGAGCGAATGAGCGGCTGTCGGCATTCGCCTTCGGCAGACCTCCCACCCATGCTTTTTCATGGATTTTCCACGAGTGCATCCGATGCTTCGAGTGACTGGAGAGGGAGCCTTCGATTGCGAAGGCTTATCGCGGCGGAACTTCGTGCAGGCGGGCCTGCTGGGATTGGGGGGTCTCACGCTCCCACAATTCCTGGCCGGAGAGGCCAGGGCCGGCGTCGGCCAGGTTTCTCCGGGCCGCGAAGGGACGAGCGTCATCCTGATGTGGATGAGCGGAGGCCCCGGGCATCACGAAACGTGGGACCCGAAGCCGACGGCAGTGGCCCAGTTCCGCGGACCGTTCGGAGCGATTCAGACGAGCGTGCCGGGGGTCTTTTTCAGCGAGACGCTCCCCGAATCGGCCAGGCTGATGGACAAGCTGGCGATCCTCCGCAGCGTCCGCCACTTCAGCGGAGACCACACCAAGGGAAACCACTGGATGCTGACCGGCTTTGAAGGCCCGGACTTCAATAAGCCGGACAATCAAATCCAGCGCCGGCCGTCGATCGGCTCGGCCGTGGCACGGGTGCGAGGGGCCAACGTGACGGGCATGCCAGCCTACGCCGCGGCGCCGCACTTGCGGGGAGGAACGGACAATCTCTTCCATTACGCCACCTATCTGGGGGGCGCGGCGAATCCGTTCGTGGTGAATTCCAATCCGAACGCTGCCGATTACCGCGTCCGCGACCTGGCCCTGGCCGGCGGCCTGACGTTCGATCGCCTCCGCGACCGGCACTCGCTGTTGTCGACGTTCGATTCGGTCCGCCGGAGCGCTGAACCGGCGGTGCAGGATCTCGACGGCCACTACCAGGCGGCGTTCGACCTGCTGACGAACGCGCAGGTGCGGGATGCGTTCGACATCCACGCCGAGCCCGCATCCGTCCGCGACATGTACGGCCGGCATGAGTTCGGACAGAGCACACTGCTGGCGCGGCGGCTCGTCGAGCGCGGCGTGACGTTCGTGACGGTCAACACGCAGCCGTGGGATCACCACGGGACGGCTAACCGCTATGCCACGGCCGAGGGGGCAAACCTGCTGCTGCCGCCGTTTGATCGGGCGCTGGCGGCGCTCGTCCGCGACCTTGAGGAGCGAGGTCTCTACGACAAGACGCTGATCGTCGCGATGGGAGAATTCGGTCGGACCCCGCGCATGAACGAAGCGGCCGGTCGCGATCACTGGGGGCACGCCTTCAGCGTCCTGATGGGGGGCGGAAGCCTTCCCCGCGGCATCGTCGTCGGCGCCTCGGATGAGCACGGGGCCCATGTCGCGGAGCGTCCGCTGACGCCTGAGGACGTCGCGGCCACGGTCTACCATCACCTTGGCATCGACGGCGCGCGGACGTCGTTCCCCGACCGCGCCGGCCGCCCGCTCTACCTCGTCGAAACGGGCGAACCGATCCGCGAACTGGTGGGTCGGGGGACAGTCACCGGTTGAGCGGATCACGGATTCCCGCGAGTCGGTCGAGGACTCTGGCGGCAATCTTCGCGATGGTCATGGATGCCGTCAGGAAGTCGCGGCGTCGGCTGCTTCCGACCTGGCCCGCAGCGCGTGAATGATCACGTGCGTCGGAGCGTCCTTGGCGACATATCGCTCCGCCCCCGCTTCCCGCATGGCGAGCGACATGTCGGACGCCTTGTGCAGCGAGAACGCAATCACCCGGACGTGCGGCAGGCTGGCTTTGATCCGGCGTGTCGCCTCGATGCCGTTCATTCGGGGCATGTTGATGTCCATGATGACGGCGTCCGGCTTCAGCCGGTGCGTCTGCTCGATGGCCTCCTCTCCGTCGGACGCTTCGCCGACGACCTCGATATCGGGCTCCCGATCCAAAAGCGCCGCCACACCCGATCGCACGATCTGATGGTCGTCCACCAGACGGACGCGGATCCTCCGCGACGCGCCATCGGTCGCAGCGGGCGGCTGGTCGGGCAACGCCGCGAAAGTTGCGGGGGCCGGCGATCGCTCGGCAGGGAGGGTCACCCAGATTCGAGTCCCTTCCTGCGGCTCGCTTTCGATCTGCAGCCTCCCCCCCACCCGCTCGACTCGCTCGCGCAGGTAGAACAGTCCGAACGACGTTTCCTGGCTGCCTCCGGAAAGCGGATCGAATCCCGCTCCAAGGTCGCGAACGACCAGCTGGATATGGCGATCCGTTTGCTGCAGTTCGATCCACGCACAGTCTGTCTGCGCGTGCTTCACCACGTTGAGCAGCAGTTCGCGAGCCGCCTGGAACAGCAATTCGCGGATGGCTTCCTCGGCGGGATTGACTCCCCGTTCCGCCGTGACCATCACCAGCAGATCGTGCTGCTGCTTCATGCGCGTCGCGAGCCACTGGAGGGCCGGCGCCAGACCTCGCTCGTGCAGAATCGGAGGGACGAGGTCCGCCGCCAGAGAACGCGTGGCATTCAGCGCGTCATTCAGAAGATTGCCCACGGCGTGGATCTGCGGACGTTTGCCGTCGAGGCCCGCATCGCTTTCGAGGAGGCCAAGCTGCATCTTGGCGGCCACCATGAGCTGCTGCACGTGGTCATGCAGCAGCGCCGCCAGACGCTTTCGTTCCTGGGATTCCGCCTGCGTCAGCTGGACCGCCAGGGATCTCAGGCGTTCTTCGCGATGGCGTAGCTCCTGCGTCTGCTGTCGCACCCGTTCGTCGAGTGCCGCGTTGAACTCGCGGAGCTCCTGTTCCATCTTCTTCCGATCGGTGATGTCGACGCAGGCGCCCGTCAGATAGGCGGGCCGGCCGGCGTTATCGCGAAAGACTTCTCCCTGATCTTTGAGCCAGCGGACGGTTTGCTCCGGCCCCGCCACTCGGAATTCGACGCTGAGGGGAGTCTCTTCCGCGATCGACCGTCGAAAGGCCTCGGCGACCGAATCACGGTCGTCGGCGTGAATGCGCTGCAGAAATTGCTCGAACGTCTCGATCGTCTCTCCCGGAGGCACGCCGAGCATGGCCAGCAGGCTCTCATCGAGAATTTCGCGACGAGTGGCGATCTCGAGCACCCAGGTTCCCATGCGGGCGGCGGACAGCGCGGCCCGGAGCCGGCGATTTTTTTCCTCCAGATCTCCATCGACCTGCGCCCTTTCAATCAGGTCGGCTGTCTTCCGGGCGACTGCTTCGAACAAATCAACCTGGCGCGGCGAGGGGGCGAGCGGCCGGCGCCAGTGAGCGGAGAGAGCGCCGAGCGGCCGGCCGGACCGAGAGAGCAGGGGGGTGGTCATGACGGCCCGGATGCCCGACCGGCGATAGGCCTCCAGGTCCCCGCCGGTGACAAGACCGGAGCCTTCCATGTCTTCGACGATGGTCCGTTGACCGGTCGCCAGGACGCGGCCGCAGGTGGACGTCGAGTCGGCGTTCACCACGTCCCAGAATTCGGCGCTGTTCGCGTGGAAGCCACGATGGGCCAGCAACCGCAGCTTCTGCACTTCTCCGTCCCTCAGAGCGAGCACCTGCAGACTCGCACAATCGGCCTCCAGCATGCCGGCCACGATCTCGACCACCTCGGTAAAGACGCTCGACGTGTCTCTCCCGTGAAGGAGCCGGGCGCTCAGGGCGTGGAACCGTTGCGAGGTCGAGAGCTGGGCCGCCAGCTCCCGCTGGCTTTCCCGCAACGCGTCCTCGGCATGTTGGCGCGCCTCCGACTCCGTGTGCCGCGAGAGGATGATGGAAGCCGTATGAGTCATCAACGAGGCGAGCTCCAAATCGCGGGCTGTCGCCTTTCGCGGGTTACGGGAGTAAATCGCAAATGTCCCGACGTACCGGCCCGCCGACGAGTGGATGGGAAAACTCCAGCAGCCTCGATAATCGAAGCGCCGCGCCATCCACCGCCAAGGCTCCCAGAGCGGGTCGGTCATCACGTCGGGGGTGATCACCGGCGTCCCCAGGTGCGTCGCCAGCCCGCACGCCAGGGAGTCCGGGCCGATCTTGAATCCGTCCACCGCTTCGGCGTACTCGGCCGACATGCCGACCAGGTGATGCAGAGAGTTGCCGTCGCCATCGGCAAGGTAAAAGGCTCCCCGCGTCCCGTCGCCCAGCGCCGCGGTGGCAGTCCGCACCAGCACCCCCAGCGATGTCTCCAGCGGTGCGTCATTAAGGGCCGCCTCCAGCGCTTCCCGCTGGCCGCGCTGCCAGCCTTCCTGTTGCCGCAACGCTTCCTCAGCGTTTGCACGCTTCTCCGCCACCCAGGTGCGCTCGGCGATTTCTCCCACAAGCTCGATGTCTTCGGCGGTCCAGTGTCGCGGGACCGTCGTGCCGACCACCAGGACCCGGATCAGATTGCGAGGCCCTTTGCGGAGCGGCGCCGCGATGAACGCCGCGAGCCCCAACGAGCCCGCCGATGCCTTGTCCAAATCGGAAATCCCCCGTTCGTTCTCCAGATCGCGGATCACCAGCGGTTCGTCTTCCAGCCGCCGAATCAGATCGGGAAAATCGGAGAGACGGTATTCGCCGATGACTGACTGGAGGCCGGGCCGACGGAAATCGGAGTCGATTCGCCCCAGGTTGTCCTCGGGGGCGAGTCGCGCGATGTAGCAGCGATCGGCGCGCAGATGCTCGCCCAGCATTCGATTGCTGATGGCGACGATTGCCGCCGCGCTGGACCGCTCTCGCAGCGCGTCGGACAGGGACAACAGGAAGGCCTGCCGTTCGGCGGCCGCCCTTCGCGTGATCTCGGCCTGTTTTCGACCGGTGGTGTCGCGCATGACGCCCAGCATGCGGATCGGAGTCCCGTGGACGTCGTGGAAGAACTGGCCGCGAGCCGTCAGCCATCGCACCGTTCCATCGGGGTGGACCGTGCGGAATTCGTGCGAGTACTCCCCGCTTCCATCGCGGGCCGTGATCAGTGCCGCCTCGGCGGCGGCCCGGTCGTCGGGATGGACGCGGGCCGCCCAGGCCTCATAGCTCGGTTCGACTTCGCCGGGTTCGTACCCCTGAATCCGATAATGCTCGTCGTTCCAGACGACCCGGCCGGTGGCGATGTCCCAGTCCCAAGTGGCCATCCGTCCGACGGCGAGGGCGAGCCGGAGCCCCTCTTCGCGTTCCCGCAGGGTCTGGTCTGCCCGAGAGCGCTCGATGTAGTCGGCCGCCTGCCGGGCATACAGGTCGAGCCGGCGCAACTGCTGTTCCGTGGGCCGATGGGCCGCTCGAAAATGAGTTGAGAGCATGCCGAGCAGCGATCCGTCCCGGCCGATCAACGGCGTGGACTGCACGGCGCGATATCCCGCGTCCCGGGCGATCGGACGCAAGGGGGCGTAGGTCTCGTCCGTCTCGACGTCTTCGATCATGATGCGTTGGCCCGTTCGCAACGCCCTCCCGCACGCCGACGGGTCCTCCAACGAGACTTCGCGAAAGACGTCGAGGAAGTTCCGTTCGAATCCGCGCTGGGCTTCGATGGCCATGACGCCGCGCCGGGCATCCAGGATCTGAACATTTCCCATGTCCGCGCCGAGCAGTTCAATCGTGGCCGCCAGCATCTCCTCGAGACCTTCGCGCAGCTCGGGGGATTGCCAGAGACGTGAACTCAGGGCATTCAGCTTCGCCAGCGCCTCGGTCTCGGCGGCCAACTGGGATTCGCGGACGCGCAGAACGTCTTCGGCACGCGTGCGTCCTTCAACCTGACGTTCCAGTTCCTGCCGCTCGCGGAGCAGCTGATAAGGGGCTGAGGCCAACCGGGAAAGACTGGTCAGCAGCCGGGCGTCCTCCGCGTCGAACTTCCGCTCGGGATGATGATGGATGGCCCAGACGGTCCCGACGGGTCTGCCGGCGGCGTGAAACGGTGCGAGCAGAACCTCGACCAGGGGCAGATCGACGGCCGCAGGATAGCGGAAACAGCGCTCGGGGCGTTCGAACAGCAGAGTGGCATCCTTATCGAGCACCGTGCCGCACGGACTGTCATCGCGCGGCATGGCGCCGTCCAGATGCCTGGCGAAGGGACCGGCGATGGCACGCCAGCGGAAAACTCCGTTCTGGCCGCCGGGCTCGAGGATGCTGACGCCCGAGGAGTCGGCCCTGCAGAGTTCTCGCGCCAGGTCGGCCAACTTCTGCAGAACCGTTTCCGGGTCGGTGGCGATCGCTTCGGCCAGCGCGGCGAGCGCCTTGGCTTCCCTCTCATAATCCGGCGGACGCGAAGGGCGACGGGCGAGCTCTGCCGTGTCGAAGGCGTCTTGCAGACTGCCGATTGTCGAATCGGAATGGCTTGGGTCGCTCATCCCGCGCTCCTGCTGCGTCCGAGGAGACTGGCCTCTCCTTCACGCGAGTCGTCGGTCCTCAATACTCCGACAGCGCCGCGCGGCGTGCCCCGGCCAAGAATTCGACTTTATCCGAAAACATGTCGAACCTGAAGGACACATCGCAATCAACAGGACGCGGGGCGTAGGAGCGGATTTCTGCATTGCCTGTCGTGGTGGACTTGAGAGACGCGGCGAGCCTCACTACGCCGAAGGCGTTTCATCAGATAGCCCAGCGTCGCGAGGCCTGGCGAGCGCACGCTGGGTGGGGGCGTCGATTTCATCAGGTACCCCAACGGGGTTCCATAACGAGCGTCTGGCCCGTTCGGATGGAACCCCGTTGGGGTACCTGAAACTTTCCGGCCATTCCCAGCGTGCGCTCACTCCGTTCGCGACGCTGGGCTATCGGATCGAACGCCTTCGGCGTACAGAGCACTTGCGTTCCCCCTCGCATCTCAACGCACGACCTCAGCAATTCCTGCAACCAAAAGCTACTACGCCCCCAGGACACCGTGACGCTCGCGCGACTCTGGAGCAGCGGCCGGCACCCGCATTTGTAACCGGCGTTGGGCGCCGTCGGGCGGAGGTCCACGCAAAGGGTCACCGCAACGATTAGGGACCGTAACTGCCTTAAGGACCCCCCGCTGGGGCCCACGAATCTCCAATCGACTTCGTGGATCCCCCATTTTTCCCAGAACTCGCACTCGGCACGATGTCGAAAGTCGGTCTCATTGGGATATTCAAGCCAACCCGCAAACTCGCCGATGGAATAGGAAAGTATCTCACCTCACATCCCTGCTGACCGGTCCTCCGGAGGCCACGTGTGCGGCTGTTCAAAACGGACGTACCGTTTCCGACACATTCGCGAGAGTTCGCGTGCCTCTGGACCGCAATAAGCTGATCTGGATTCTTCGCGCGCTGGGATGCGCGGCGGCTTTGTTGATCGGACGCACCGGTTGGGGAGACGGCAATGATCCCCCTCCGTCGCAGCCGACATCCACGGCTTTCGCCCGCGGTCGTGCAGACGCAAGCCGCGGTGGCTTCGACGACGTCGAAGATGCGGCCGACGTTGCGACAACGGCGCCAGACGACTCGCCCGAAGACGGCATCGTTCGCTTGCGGGGAGACCTGGCGAGCACGCTGCCGAATCCAGGGGCGGACGACGATGCGCTCTTGAGGGAAGTCCAGGCCCTGCGAAGCCGGCTCGACAAGCTGGAGACGAGCGAGAGGAAGCGGTCTGACGGCGAAGCGAAGAAGCGCGCGGACGAAGCAAAGAGAAAAGAAGAGGACGCCTGGAAGGCCGAGGACTGGGTCGACCTCTCCGACGAGAAGTGGACCGTCCGCTTCGGCGGGCATGTCCAGTTGGACTATGTCAACTGGGCCGATGCCAACCCTAACATTCGCGGCCCAGCCGCCGCGCCGGGGACGAAGGATTACTTCGAGTTCCGGCGCTTGCGGTTGCTGGCCGACGGCCGCGGCTACGGCGTCTTTGACTTCCGGCTGCAGATCACCATGGAGCCGGAAACCGTCGGCGAAACCACCCCTGTCGGCTCGGTCGTGTCCCCCGATATCAAGGACGCCTACTTCTCGGTCAATAACATTCCCTGGCTGGGACGGTTCCGCATCGGGCACTTCTTCGTACCGTTCGGTTTGGAGCAGGTGACGAATGACCCCAACAACGTCTTCATGGAGCGCTCGATCCCGACTCAGGGAATCTTCACCGGCGACCGCGAAGTCGGAGCGGCACTTTACAACTGCACCGAAGATCAACGCATGACCTGGACGGTCGGAATGTTCTTCGACAGCATCAGCGAGGGGCTCAAGGAACGGATCGACGACAACCAGGGCTACCGTCTCAGCGGCCGCCTCACGTGGCTTCCCTACTACGACGAGCCGTCGAATGGACGGTATCTCGTGCATACCGGCATCGGCGTGCTTTACACCGACGATCAGGACAACCGAGCGCGTGTGCGGGCCCGCCCGCAGATTCACGAGGGTCCTCGGCTGATCGACACCGGCGTCCTTCCGGTCGATCACTTCATCACGACCAACGTCGAAGGGGCGGTCGTCTGGGGACCGGTCGCCGTTCAGAGCGAAGCTTACGTTTCGAATTATTCGCGGACCGATCTCAGCTCGGCGAACTTCTACGGCGCCTACGCCCACATCAGCTACTTTCTCACCGGCGAAAACCGCACCTATGAGAAGTTCGGCCAGCACGGTGCGCAGTTCGGACGGAACGTACCGTTCACGAACTTTTTCATGACGCCCGGCGGTCACGGATGGGGGGCATGGGAAGCGAAGGCGCGGATGTCGTACCTCAACGTCGATGCGGTGGATAAGGGCTACTACCGCGACATCACGGCGGGGTTCAACTGGTACTGGACCGAGCGGACCCGCCTCCAGTTCGACTGGATTCACCCGGTGACCAGCGAGCGCACGACGTTCGGCCCGACGCAGTCCGACCTCCTCGCGATGCGTTTCGACTGGAACTGGTGAACTTCGTCCGTCGCGAACTATTCCTCCTTCGCCTCGGTCCGTCGTCCCCAGAGCGGGGAACGGCCGGTCGCGGCCAGCAGGCGGAATTGCTCCTGATTATACGCCGTCAGCGCGCGGATCTCGTCAAGGCTTGAGTCGGCCAGCAGGTTGATGCTGTTGACGAGCTCGATCGGAAGGCCTTCGAGGTTGCGGCTGCGCTCGGCATCAAGACGGTAACCTTGCTCTGCCGAAGCACGGGCGCGTCGGGCCGCATCGAGTTCCAGATGCCGCGCCTCGACGCCCGCATGGGCCTCGGCCACCTCGCGTCGGACCCGGTCGATCGTTCCGATGCGCCGGGCGCGGGCCATGCAGACCTCGGCCGCTCGCTGGCGCTGTATCGCACAGTTGCCGAAGCCCAGCCCATCGAGCGACCAGACGGCGTAAGCGTCGAAGTCTTCACGGCCGTCCGAGCCGCTGAAGCGCCGATCGCTGAAGTCGTTCCCCCCCGCAAATGTCCCCGTGCTGTAGCCCGCAGAGAGTATGGGCAGGAACGGCCGCACGACCTCTTCGCGATACCGCTTGGAAGCCACGCCGATGGCGGCCGAACGAGCGCCGATCTCCGGGCGGGCGAGCACCGCCTCGTGGATCAGGTCATCCAGGGGAGCATCGAGGCAGTCAATCCGCAGCTCGACCAGCGGTTCTTCGATCCAGAGTTCGCAGGCAGGGTTGAGGTGAAGAAGCCGCGCCAGTTCGGCCGCCGCGACATCGAGTCGCTCTTCAGCCGCATCGAGCTGCACTTCCAAGAGCCGCAGTTCGCTGGCCGCGCGGTCGGCGTCCGCCTGTCGTCCCTGCCCGGTGGCAACGAAATTTGAGGTCTGACGGGCCAGGTCGCTCCACTTCCTGCGAATTTCGATCAGGGTGTCCCGCTGGGCGCGGGCCCCCTGCACTTCGAGGTAACGGACCGCGACATCCAGCAACACCGAGTTATTGGTCGCCGAAGCGTCGAACCGCGTCTCGATCACGCGCTGTTCCGCGACCTGCGGCTCATACCAGGCGTCGGCGACATGCGCGATCACCCGAACGCCCGGAATCGTGACGGTCCCCGACCCCACCGCTGAAGCCCCGAGCCCGCGATACGTCGACTGCCGATCGACATTCACGATGGTGCCGCCCGCCGAAAGGAGATTTCCGCTGTGGGTGTGAAGGTCGGCCCCCGCACGCACTGTCGGAAGGACCATCACATCGGCGACGAGTTGCGCGCTTTCGGCCCCGCGAACCCCTTCATAGGCCAGGGCGATCGTCGGATTGGATGACGAGGCCAGCCGCAGGGCGCGCTCCAGGTCGAGGCGGACTGCACGGGGTATCTCATCGACGGGGCCGTCGACGAGGGGCATCGGCGGGCGTTCGACGGCCTCGACCTCTCGATCGGATTCCTTCCTTCCGGAAAGCCGACGTTCCGTCGCTCTCAATTCGGTCTCCAGATCATCCGCGCCGACCGGATCTTCCTCAGCGACGGTCCGGACGATTTCCGAGTCTTCCGCGTCCAGGGAACGAGCCAGTTCTCGCTCCACACGTCGCGCCTCATGCGATCTTGAGAGGTCGGTTCGGCCGCGTCGGAAATCGAAATCGTCACGCGGGGAATCGTCGTCGTCGCCTTCCGGAGACTCCACGGATTCGAACATGAACGGCGATGCGATCCGCGACGCCACCCGATGTTCGCCGGCGGAATGGCAGCCGATCAGGGCGATCGAGGCCGCGACGGACGTTCCAGCGAAGCAACGCACGATCCATCGCGGGGATACGCGGGAACCGGGCCGGCGGCTTTGACCGTCGCAATCTCCGCCACCCCTGCTCGACGTCGGGAGATCACTCATTGTTCTCTCCCTTCTCGCGCCGGGCAGGGGCGTCCGATGGCGTGTCGCCGGTCAGCGTCGCGTCATCGGGCATGGGCCAGGCCAGCGTCTTGGCCGGCGGCTGTCCCAGGGCGACGAACAGTTCGAATTGTGCGCGGTTGTAGTCGCAGATCGTGTCGAGGTAAGTGACGCGGCTCCGCCCCAGCAGGTTCAGGCTGTTGAGGACTTCAATCGGCAGCCCTTCGCGATTGCGGGTCCGCAGGAGGTCGGCCTTGAATCCCCGTTGAGAGGTCTGAATGGCCCGCTCGGCCGAGCCGATCTGTGCGTAGCGGGCGTGCGCCCGCGCGTGGGCGATGGCCACTTCGCTGCGGACGCGGTCGAGGACTTCGAGCTGCTGGTAGTTGCTGGCGCGGACACGGCTGCCCGCGAGTTTGATCTGGGCCAGGTTTCCGACCCCCAGGTTGCGAAGGGTCCAGTAGACCACCGCATCGAAGTCCTGGCGGTCGTCAAAGTGTCCGAAGCGATCGTCGGTCAGATTGCTGCCGCCGCCGAACTCACCCGTGCTGTAGCCGACGATCACGTTGGGGGAAAACGGAAGCATTTTCTGGCCATGCAGGGTGATCAGCGCCTCGCGGACCGCCGCACGCCGTTCACCCAGTTCGGGCCGGCGAGTGACGGCAATCGCGATCAGCTCGCACAGCGGGGCGGGATCGGGAACGATGGGAACCGGGACGACGTATCCGTCGGCGGCGTGCAGCCGCGTTGACGGGTCGAGATTGAGAAGCTGACAGAGCCGCGCGGACGCGGTGAGGATGTCCGATTCGGCCCTCAGCAGGTCGGCGTTGCGGCGCTCGAGCTCGGTCGCGGCGCGGTCGGCATCGGCCTGACGCCCCTGACCGACCGCCGCATAGTTGGCCGTGACGCGTGCGACCTCCTCCGCATCATTCCGCATCGCGACGGCAATCGCACGGCGCCCTTCGGCCCGCTGGAGTTCGACGTATGCCGTCGCCACCCGCAACAGGATGTCGTTGCGGGCGGCGGCTGCGGCGAACTGACGCTGGACCACGACCTGGCGGGCGACGAGATTGTCGAAGAAAACGTCCGAGACGTTGTTGCTCCAGACGATGCCGGGAATGGTGACCGTGCCGCCGCCGACCGCACTGGCGCCGAGTCCCGAGTAGAGCGAGCTGCGTGTCACTTCGAGGATTTCACCGTTGGCCCGTTGGAGCGGACCGACGTGGTGGTCATAGTTGCCGCCGACATTGAGGTCGGGAAGCAGCTGCGACGCGGCGAGCTGACGGGCGGCATCGGCCTGGGCGATGCGTTCGCGAACGAACAGCAGCTCGGCGTTCTTCAGTCCGGCGAGCCGCAGGCTCGTCGGGAGGTCGATCGGGCAGAACCGCTTGTCAAGAATCGATTCGGGAGGCTCGAACTGCGCTCCGGTCAATCGGCGGCGAGGTTCGTTGCCCGGAGGCGAGCTGGGTTCGGTCTCCGGCAGAGCGGGAAGATCGTCGCGTGTCCGTTTCGGTCGGGGATCCTCGTCATCCGTTTCTCCCGCCGTTTCATCCGGCGCCGGCGGGACGGCGAGACTTCGGGTCGGAACTGTCTTGCGGAGAGGCCGAGTCTCGGCCGGTGAACGCGTCGGAGAGGGCC
>JADZEF010000219.1 GCA_020850695.1 Planctomycetaceae bacterium
GATTGTGATTCTGGATGTCGCCGGTTCGAGTCCGGTTAGCCACCCCTTTTTCCTTCTCCCGCAGTTGAGTCCCCTGGATTCCTGCGCGGAGGTCTGAGCGAGTGTTCGCTCCCCTGAGGCGGTAACTCCCGGTATCCCAAAGTGTTACCGGTCAGTCGTTGCCCGCGGCTGCGACGTGTGCCTGATTCGTCCCGCAATACCGCGAACCCGACTCCGTGCGAGCGTTGATTCCGCGATCAGGGAATCTGGGCAGAGTTTGCCGGTTGTACTGAAGATTCCGGCAGCGAGTGGTCGATTCAAGAGACGTGTGACATTCGCTCCGGCCTGTGCCCTGCCTGGAATTCGGGACGACGGTCCGGGTCGTTCGACGAGTCGCAACTCATGATCTACGGCCTGTACCTCTCCGCTCAGGGCGCTGACGCCCAGCAATACCGGCTCGATGTCATCGCCAACAACCTGGCGAATGCATCGACGACCGGGTTCAAGCGGGACCACGCCGTCATCCAGGAGCATCCGCCGTTCGACATTCTGAATGGGACCGGGGCGGAGGCGCCGCCGGATCAACTGAATCATGCGGGTGGATTGAGCATCTCGGGGACGTACACGAATCACGCCACCGGGCCGATGGTGCAGACAAAGCAGCGGCTGGATGTGGCTCTCCAGGGAGATGGCTTCTTCCGCGTGCAGGCGGACGGGCAGGTGGGGCTGACTCGCGACGGGCAGTTCAGCCGCAACGAACAAGGCGAACTGGTCACCGCCGCGCACGGCTGGCCGGTGCTGGGGCAAGGCGGAACCCGCATACTCCTTCCGCCGGATGCCCGCGATATCGACATCAGCTCAGATGGAACCGTCTGGGCCATCGATGAGAACCAGCAGCGCGGCTCACTCGGAAAGCTGGACCTCGTCATTCCTCAATCGACCGAACTGCTGCAGAAGGTCGGAAACAACCTGTATGTCGGCGGGGGACAGCTTGCTCCGGCGGGTCCCAACCTTCAGGTCAAGCAAGGGTATCTCGAAGGCTCGGGGACGAACCCGGTCAGCGAGATGATGGAACTGATTCAGGCGTCGCGCGAGTTCGAAACCAACGTGAACATGTTGCGGCTCCAGGATGATGCGATGGGCCGGCTGCTGCAGGCGGTGCCGCTGCGAGCGTAAGAAGTGGGTAGTGGATAGTGGGTAGCCAGTCAGAAGCAGCTATCACAGCGAAGCGTTGATCGTTCGAGTTTCCAGACTTCACCTCGGAATTCGCGATGGCCATCAGTGCGATGTATTCGGCCGCGACTGGCATGGATGCCCAGCTCATCAGCCTGGACACCATCGCCAACAACCTCGCCAACGCCTCGACGACCGGTTTCAAGCGGTCCCGCGTCGATTTCGAGGACGTCTATTACCAGTACCTCAAGCCGCCAGGCTCGCAGGATGCCAACGGCAAGCTGACCCCGGTCGGCGTGGCGGAAGGGCTCGGCGTGAAGGTCTCGGCCACGGCCGTGGATCACAACCAGGGAAACCTGCTGCAGACCGGAATGCCGTATGACGTTGCCATTCAGGGCGACGGCTTCTTCCAGGTCGAAGACACCACCGAAACTCTCTACACGCGGGCGGGGGCGTTTTCACTCAATGCCGACGGCGAACTGGTCATGCAGTCGTCCGGCCGCGGCCGGCGATTGCTCCCGAACATCACGATTCCGCCCGACACGCTGCAGGTGACCATCTCGGGCAACGGGATCGTCGAAGTGCTTCAGCCCGGCTCGCCGAATGCCAACCAGGTCGGCCAGCTCGAAACGGCTCGCTTCATCAACCCGCAAGGTCTCATCCAGCGCGGCGACAACCTCTACGCCATCTCCGGAGCCTCGGGCGCCGCCCTCACCGGGGCGCCCGGCCTTGAAGGACGCGGGACGCTGCTCCAGGGATTCCTTGAAGCGTCGAACACCGAGCCCGTGAAGGAAATCGTCGACCTCATCAAGACGCAGCGCGTGTTCGAGCTCAACAGCCAGGTGGTCAACGCCGCCGATCAATCGCTGCAGCTCATCTCCAACCTGCGTCGGTTCTAACCCCGCAGGACAGGCTTCCAGCCTGTCAATCCACCGTGCGATAGGCTTCCCGCCCGTCGATTCCCCCGTCGAATCCAATCGAGAGTGACATGGACGTCACACATCTCTTTTCGGGCTGGAAATGGAAAGCCGTTTGCCTGGCGGCAATCGTGGTCGCCTCGGCCATTCCGGCCCGTGCGGCCGATATCCATCTGCGTCCCACGTCGACGGTTTCAGGAACCCTCGTGAAGCTGGGCGATGTCGCCGACATTGCGTCGAACGACGTTCGTGAGACGAACGCGTTGGCGGAAGTGGTACTGGGACCCGCGCCGGCCGCCGGCAATTCTCAGCGGCTCGACCTCTCGACGATCCGCAATCACCTCGCCGCACGCGGCGTCAACATGGCAACGACGACGATCACGGGTAGCAACCAGACCCTCGTCACGTCCGCCGGCGGAATCCTGCAGACGTCGGCTTTCACCGTTGAGCGGCCGGTCAACGAGCGGACTCAGTTCACGCAGCAGCAGCGAGCCGAGAAACTCGTGAGCGAGGCGATTCGGTCGTACCTCGGGCGCGTCGAGCCGAAGCTGGGCCGTTACACGATCGCCGTTCAGATCGAGCGAGACGACATTCCGCTGCTGATCGCGGGGGCCGGCAACGGCTATCAGGTCGCCGGAGGTCAGGCTCCGTGGGATCAACCGCAGCAGTTCCGCCTTCGTACGCTCGATCGGAACAACGCGGTCCGCGAAGTGAACGTTATGGCCCGCCTGGCTCCGCATCCTTATGTGCTGGGGATGCGGCACATGGTGCCGAAGGGGCAGATCATCCAGGCGGGAGATCTTGCCTGGCGGCAGTCGGACAACCTGGAAGGCGCATTTACCAAAGCGCAGGACCTGATTGGTCGCGAGACGAACCGGGCGCTGCGAGAGAATGAAGTCGTGCGGCAGGACGATGTGCGAACGGTGCCGCTGGTGCGGTCGAACGAGATCGTCACGGTGGTAGCACGGGTCGCCGGGATTGAGGTGAAGCGGGCGATGAAAGCCCGGAGCGACGGCGCTGCGGGGGAGACGGTGACGTTGACCACGCTCGACGGCAAGCAGACGCTCGTTGCCCGCGTGACGGGCTTCCACGAAGCCGAAACGATCGGTGCCGAGACCGGGGCCACGGCGAACGTTCAGGATCAATCGGGACGCATCCAGTTCATTCCTCGACCCGCGAAATCGTTCAACCAGTGACGCAGAGCGATTGGCTGCCAGCAATCTTTTCGAATTTCATCGGACTCAACTTTTCGGGTGACTCATGGCGTCCCAAAGCAAGCTGATCACCGGCCCCTTGGCTCTCGCGCTGTTTGCTTCGGGACGCATCGCCCTCGCTCAGCCTTCGCTTCCACCCCCGCCGCCGTCCGACTCCGCTCCGCAGCAGCGGCCCAACGGACCTGTGCCTGGTTCCGTCCGTCCTCAACTTCCGCCGCCCCAACCGACGCCCTACCTCCAGCCACCGTATGCGTCCTATGCCGATCCCCAGTCGTACGAGGACTTCGGAGCGCCGCGCGGCATCCAACAACTGTCGATGATCTACGTCCAGCCGCCGCCGCCGCGGGAGATCAAGGTGCACGATCTCGTGACGATTGTCGTCAACGAGAAGTCGCAGGTCACGATGAACTCGACGTTCAACCGGCAGCGGAATGCGACCTACAAGGCACAGCTCAAGGAATTCCTCCGCATCGGGAAGACCGGCAACCTGCGTCCGGCGGCCGAGGAAGACCAGCCGACGATCGACACCAACCTGCAGGGACGCCTGCAGACAACCGGCATTCTGCAGGACAACGAAGGGATGACCTTCCGCATTCAGGCCGAAGTGGCCGAGGTGCTGCCGAACGGCGTCCTGGTGCTGGAAGCCCGCAAGCAGAACGTTTCCAACCGGGAAGCCTGGGAATACACCTTCACCGGCAAGGCCCGCGCAGAGGACGTCAATAAGGACAACACAATCCTCAGCGAACGCGTGGCGAATCAGGTCATCACGAAGAAGTCGAAGGGGAAGGTCTACGACAGCACCAGTCGTCCGTGGGGCACGCGCTTGTGGGACAAGCTGTTCCCGTTCTGAACAGTCTGGCTCTGCGCCCGTGTGATTTCCAACTCCTCGCATTTCGGTCCCTGACATGACTCGATTCGTTCTCCCACTCGTCATTGCGACCGCGTTGCTCACCGCACCGCAAGCGGCGTGGGCACGGACGCGGATCGAGCAGATCTGTTCTGTCTATGGACAGAAAGAGATCAAGCTGACGGGGATCGGGCTGGTCGTGGGTCTCGCTGGGACAGGCGACGGCGGGGACAGCCGGCCTGCGATGCGGGCACTGGGAAGCGCTCTCCAGAAGATGAACGCACCGATTACCGAGTTGCGGGAACTGAAGGACTCGAAGAACGTGGCGATCGTGATGATCGAGGCGACGGTGCCGAAGACCGGGTTGCGGTCGGGGCAGAAGCTCGATTGCTTCGTCAGCTCGGTGATGGGGGCGAAGAGCCTGCGCGGCGGACGACTCCTGGTGACGCCGCTGACGTCGCCCGAATCGGGAAAGCAGATGGTGATGGGGCTGGCGTCGGGTTCGATCGCGATTGAAGGGGTCGACAGTCTGACGACGGGACGCGTGCCGAACGGCGTCGTCGTCGAGCGGGACGTGGTCTCGCTGTTCGTCGACAAGCAGAAGGGACACCTGGTGACGCTGCTGCTGGACGGCGCCCACAGCACGTTCCACTCGGCTCGCGAAGTGGCCCGCGTGATCAATTCGGAGTTCAGCTTCGAATCGGGGACGTCGCAGATCGCCCGGGCCTCGGGGCCGGGGACGATCGAGATCCGCGTTCCGCCCACCTATCACGAAAGCCCGGTGGAGTTCATCGCCCAGGTGCTGGAAATCGGCATCGATAACCCGCACACCGAGGCTCGCGTCGTCGTCAATGCCCGCACGGGGACGGTCATCGTGACGGGAGAAGTCGAGATCACTCCCGTGATCATCGCCCATCGCAGTCTCACCGTGCAGATCGGGCGGCCGGCTGATGGGGCTGATGCGGGCGAAGTGCAGACGGGTCGATTCGTCGCGGTTACCGACCAGGACCTGAAGCAGACTCCGTCGCAGCTCAATCAGTTGGTCGAAGCGCTCAACCAGTTGCGGGTTCCTTCGAACGACATCGTCGAAATCATCCGCGAGTTGCACCGCTCGGGGACACTGCACGCCGCTTACGAAGAACGCTGATTCCGCCGCTTGCGGCGGAGCGGGCCACCTTCCTTATCCTGCGAAACACTTCCTCCGGATGCCTCACATGTCAGTCAATGCCACCTCGACGTCACCGCTCAGCGCCGTCAGCCGGATCGGTTCGGAAATCCACTCCCAATCGATTCTCGATGCAGACAAAGCGCTGAAGACGAAGACGCCGGGTGACAAGGCGACGCGCGACGCATTCCAGGAGTTCGTCGCGGGGACGTTCTTCCAGCAGATGTTCAAGTCGCTGCGGGAAACCCAGGAGAAGCCGAAGTACTTCAACGGGGGGCAGGCCGAGGAGATCTTCCAGAGCCAGCTCGATCAGCAACTCTCGACCGACCTGGCCAGGAAGCACGGCGGGGCATTGGCGGGCTCCCTCTACGATCCGTTCGTGCAGAACGTTCGGCCGCGGTCGGTGGCGGCGTCCGCTTCGGCAAGCTGAGGAGACTTTGCCGCCTGTTCGCATCGCGGAGTTTGAGCTGAGCCGGCGGCCCTGAACCCGGCTTCAGGGAATCCCGCCAGTTCCTTCGCCAACCTGTCACGGCCCGCCGGTCGTTATAACCGTACCACCTCTGCGCGTGGTGAGGGTTTTTCAGGCGGTCCGCGCCAAGCCGCGCGCCGTCCGCCGCCGACAAGAGAGGTGATGTCACACCCTCACCTGTCGGAATTGAAAAGTCTGCTGCGCGATTTCGAATCGACGCAGGCCGAGCACCTCGAGCTGATGGCGAGGAAGCGCCCCGCGCTCCGCGCCGCACAGACGGAACAGATTCTCCAGATCGCCCAGGCTGAAGAAAGCCTGATGGGGCGGATGCAGGAGCTGCTCACGCGCCGGCAGCGGATGATCCGGCTGTTTCCGGCCACCACAACGCTGCCCGAGGCGACGTCACTCATCGATGTGGCGTTGCGGGTGGGAGGGGCGGAAGGCCCGAAGCTCGTCGAGCGAATCGAGCGGGTGCGGAAGACATCGGCGACGATCCAGCGCGAGAACCGCATTCACTGGATCATTGCGCAAAGCGCGTATCACGCGTGCGGAAGCCTGATCGAGATCCTCACGCATCGCGGGAAGGTCCCGCCGCTGTATGGCAAAGGAGCGCCAAAATCGAACGGGCTGTTCCTCGACAAGACGGCGTGACGGTCATGGCAAGCGGTTGAATCTCAATGACCGGCCGCGATTACGGGACAGTTTTGCACAGGGACAACATGAACCGCTCTTGATTCTTGAAGCAGAGTTAGCCACCGCTTATCCGAGGTTTTGACTTCACGCCGAAGGCGTTGCATCCGATAGCCCAGGGTCGCGAGGCTCGGCGAGCGCACCCTGGGTGGCATCATCAATCCGCCGGTACCCCAAAGGGGTTCCATAATCCACCGCTCGCACACCCACATTGATGCAACCCCGTTGGGGTTGTGGCGTGAAATTCTTAATAACCCAGGGTGCGCTCACTTCGTTCGCGACCCAGGGCTATCCGATTCAACGCCTTTGGCGTAAAGCACAGGACGCGGAGGACACGCGCCTCACATTCGCGGTCGGTGATTTAGCTCATTCACGATCATTCCTTCACTCACGACACGTTGATTTGATCGCCGGATTTCGCGGAGCGAAAGACGACATGGCTGACTTTCACGGACTCGAGCCCTCCCCCGCAGGACGGATCGCGACATGGGATTGAATGCCGCACTCCAGATGGCGGGCCGATCGCTCGAAGTCTTCACGACGGGCATCCAGGTCGCCGGCCAGAACATCTCGAATGCCGCGACTCCCGGATACATCCGACAGGAACTGAAGCTCGAACCCAGCGGCAATTTCCGCAGCGGCGGGCTGATCCTCGGAACGGGCGTCGTCGTCAACGGCATTCGGCAGCAGCTCGACAAGTTCCTCGAAACGCGAATCCATTCGGCGAACGCCGATTCCAGCGCATCCGCGGCTCGGAATACGATCTACAAGCAGCTTGAAGGGGAGCTGAACGAGCTGGGGGACGCCGACCTATCGACCGGGCTCAACAGCTTTCTGGGAGCCGTGCAGGAAGCGGCCAATCACCCGGAATCAACGTCGGCGCGGCAGGGACTGATCACCCAGGGGCAGCAGCTGGTCGACACGATCAGCTCGCTGCGGACGCGGGTGGACCAGTTGCGGTCGGATCAGTCGGTGAAGGTCGACACATTGGTCGGCGAGGCGAACGCCCTGATTGAGCAGATTGCCCGGCTCAACCCGCAGATCACCAAGCTCGAATCGTCGGGTTTGCTCAAGAGCGACGCGGGCGAGCTGCGGGTGCAGCGCTACAGCGCCCTGACGCGGCTGTCGGAGATCATTCCGACGAAATTTGTTGAGCGCGAGGATGGAAGCGTCGACGTTTTCTCGGGGAACGAATACGTCATTCTGAAGAATCACACGCAGCAGCTGACGACGCAGGCCACGGTCGACCGCGGAGTGCAGGTTCAGTCGATCAGCTTCACGGAAAGCACTGCCGCGGTGCCGCTGACCGGGGGGGAGTTGGCGGGCGTCGTCCAGGGACGCGACAACATCCTCGGCGGATTCATCGACGATCTCGACACGTTGACCTCGAATCTGATCCGCGAGTTCAATCAGATCCACGCGTCCGGCCAGGGGCTCATCGGATTCACGTCGGTCACCGGAACAAACCCGGTCTACAACACGACGACCGCGCTCAGCAATGCCGGGCTCGCGTTCCCCCCGCAACACGGAAGCTTTCAGATCAAGCTCGCCAATTCGACGACCGGCGCGACGGTCACGACGACCGTGCCGATCGACCTCGACGGCATCGATGCGGCGAACGACACGACGTTGACCAGCCTGCGGGACTACATCAACACGAATGTGTCGGGCGTCACCGCATCGATTACCACGGACGGCTTCCTGCGTCTGAACGCGGCGAGCGGATACGAAATCAAGTTCGGGAACGATACGAGCGGCGTGCTGACGTCGCTGGGAATCAACACGTTTTTCCAGGGGACCGATTCGAACACGATTCAGATGAATCCGGTCGTGCTGCAGGATGCCCGCTACCTCGCCACGGGGCAGGGGGGCGGCCCCTCGGATGGGGCAAACGCCCTCGCGATGTCGAATTTTCTGAAGAGCCCTGTGGCGGAACTTCAGGGGCAGAGCCTCGACGGATTCTATGATTCAATCGTCTCGGCGATTGCGCAGGGTTCGTCGGCCGAGTCGGCGGCGGCCACGGCGTATCGCGACCTGCGCGACTCGCTCCTCAACCAACGCGATCAGACGTCGGGGGTGAGCATCGATGAAGAGACGCTCAAGATGCTTCAGTTCCAGCGAAGCTTTCAGGCGGCGGCGCGGATCGTCAGCACCGTCGACGAGCTGTATCAGGTGTTGTTGTCGATGTGACGAGGGGCGAATCGAAGTTTCGCAGGTGTTGGTCGGCGAAAGAGCTTTCACACGGATTCCGGCCCTGAAGGGGCCTCACTCGACAGCCCATCAGGCCGAATACGGGCTGCATCCGCTCGAAGTCGATGCCGCACTGACTCTTCTCAGGATTCTTTCAACTCGAGCACGCAGAAAGCTTTCGCCGGCGTCACGCTCAACGGTTCTCGTTCTTTACTCGGCTGCCCATGAGTCTCGGTCCATTACTCCCCGGACGCCTTCCCAACTCGCTCGCTTCGAGTCGGTTGCAGCAGAGTCTTTCGACTCTCAACACCACGCTCGCGCGGTTGCAGGACCAGGCGGCGACCGGCCAGAAGTTCTTCTCGCCGGGAGAGTCCCCGACGTCGGCCCTCCGCACCATTGCGCTCCAGAGGACGCTGGAACGGCAGGATCATTTCAAGTCGACGATTCAAACCGACACGGCCTTCCTGACGGCGACCGAAAGCGCGCTGACAACGGCGTCGGATGCGGCGAACCGCGCCAAGTCGTTGATTCTTTCGTCGATTGGATCGAACGCGTCCGCGGCCGAGCGCGAAGCGGCGTCGGTCGAAGTCTCGTCCCTCATCCGGTCGATCGTGAACTCGGCGAACTCCCAGTTGCGGGGACGTTACCTGTTTGCCGGTTCGGACAGCAGGCAGCCGCCGATCGAAGTCGTTGACAACGGCGTCGTCCGATACAACGGCGACGCTGCGGCGCTGCAGACCTACATCGGCAATGGGTTGCAGCTGGCGTCGAATATCCACGGACATGAAGCGTACGCCGCGTTGAGCAATCCGATCACGTCCGACTTGAACCCGGCGCTCACCAGCGCGACGCGGCTCAGCGATCTTCTCGGCGGACGGGGCGTGCCGCAGGGGACGATTCGCGTCACGGTCGATGACGGGGTGAATCCGGCGGTCACGCAGGATATCAATCTGGCGGGTTCGGAGACGATCGGCGACATCCAGACCCGGTTTCAGGCGGCTTTCGATCCCGGAGCCCTCACCGTCGACGTCGACCCGCTGACCGGGGGCGGGCTGCGACTGTCGGCCGCGGGGAGCGTTCAGGTTCAGGACCTGGCGGGGTCGAACATCGCGCAGCGGATGGGCCTGGTGGGAGGCCCCACGGCGACGCTCGTGGGAGGGGACCTCGATCCGCGGATGTCGCTCCAGACGACGCTTTCGTCCTTGAACGGCGGGCTTGGGCTGGCCAGCCCGACGGGGAGCTTTACGATCACGAACGGCAAAAAGGCGGCGACGATCGATCTGACGGGGGCGGTGACGGTCGAGGACCTGTTCAACCGGATTCAGCTCGCGGACGTGGATGTCGCGACATCGATCAACGCGGACGGAAACGGCATCGCGATCAGCACGCGATTGAGCGGCGCGTTGTTCTCGATCAGCGAGAATGGCGGTTCATCCGCGAGCGATCTCGGCATCCGGACATTCAACGGCACGACGCTGCTTTCTGATCTGAACCGCGGGCAGGGCCTTCCGACGTCGTCGGGCAATACGCTCAATCTTCAGCTGGCCGACGGAACCGAGTACTCGGTCGATGTCACCGGAATGCGGACCGTGCAGGACGTCGTCAATGCGGTGAACGGATTGGGAAATCCGAACCTCCAGGCGAGTCTCAACACGACGGACAACGGGATCACGATCACGGACTCGACCGTCGGGACGGCGGGGTTCATCATCGAGAAGAACGCGATCAGCACCGCGCTGGGAATCGACGGGAGCCTGCCGGGGAGCGGGACGATCAACGGACGGGACGTCAACCCGCAGGAGAGCACCGGGATTCTCGGCATTCTGCTGAACCTGCAGAAAGCCCTCGATGCGGGGGACAACGCGGCCCTTCAGACGCTCGATCCGCAGATCACTCGGGAGCTGGAGCGGTTGAATATCGTGCGCGGCGATGTCGGGTCGCGGTTGAGCTTTCTGGATGACGTCGACAATCGGCTCGAGGACCAGAACCTTCTGCTGCAGTCGACGTTGTCCGATGAATTCGACGCGGACCCGACGTCGACGATTACCCAACTGACGCAGACGATGAGCGTGCTGCAGTCGACCATGCAGATCGCCGGGCAGACGCAGCAGCTGTCGCTGCTCAACTATCTGTAGTCTGCTTCGCGCGGGCGGCCGCGATCTCCGCGTTGCGGGCGTCGCGTGCCTGCCGCGATTCGTTGTTCAGCGCATCGATGACGGCGTCGTTCGGACCGCGGACGGCGCCCAGCTCCGCATAAACCCGGTCTCGCTCGCGATCGAGTTGCTCGTCAGTCGCGCCCAGGCCACGCAGGAGCGCCTCGATCATGGCGAAGCCGACTTCGCTTTCGCTGGAAAAGACGGCGTCGGCGCCGGCCGAGCGTAAAGCGGCGATTTCCTTGACATAGCCGGCCCGCGCAAGGATGCGCACCTTCGCATTGAGGTCCCGGGCGACGCGGATGGTTTCGGGGGAATCGGCCGTGTTGGACGCCGTCAGAATGACGGTGCCGGCTTCGGGAACGCCCGCATTCTTCAGCGTCTCGCGATGCGTGGCATCGCCGTAGACCGCCGGGATGCCCTCGGCGACCAATCTGCGGACGGTGTCGACGTTCATTTCGACGATCGTCGGTTCGATCTCGTTTTCGCGGAGCAGACGCGTGACCGTCCGGCCCACGGGACCATAGCCGATGATGACCGCACGGTGGGCGGCGTCGCGATGCTTGGCGGAACTGGACGTCGCCCCTTCGGCCCCCGCGGCGCCTGCGGGGGCGGGGACCCGGGCGGTGAGCCACTTCCAAAGCCGCGGTTTTCGCGTGGCCCATGTTTCGAGCGGTTTGACCGACTTGAAAAGGAAGGGGTTGAGCGTGATCGAGACGATGGCGGCGGCTCCCAGGACATTGGTCTGGGCCGTGGTGAGGATTTCGAGCTTGCGTCCGAGATCTCCCAGCATGAACGAGAATTCTCCGATTTGAGCAAGTGCCGCGGAAACCGAGAGCGCGGTTCGCGGCGGCGAGCCAAGCCACCGGACGATGACGAAAGCGGCGACCGGCTTGATGATGAGGATGACGAACAGCGTCGACAGAAGCAGCCACGGGGAGGCCATCAGGTCGCGCGGGTTCATCAGCATTCCGACCGTGACGAAGAACAACACGGCGAAGGCGTCACGCATGGGGAGCGCGTCGATGGCCGCGCGATGGCTGAACTCGGACTGTCCGACGATCATTCCCGCGAGGAAGGCTCCGAGGGCCATCGAGACGCCGAACAGCTGGGCCGAGCCGACGGCGATTCCCAGGGCAATGACGAGGACCGTGAGCGTGAAGAGTTCGCGTGAGCGGGTGCGGGCGGCGCGGTGCATCAGCCACGGGACGACGCGACCACCGATGATGAAGACTCCCACGACCAGGGCCGTCACTTTCAGCAGCGCGATGCCGACCGTCATTCCGAGATTCGGCGAGACGTCCGACTGTTTGCCGAAAATCGCGGGCAGGAGAACGAGCACCAGCACGGTGAAAAGGTCTTCGACGACGAGCCAGCCGACGGAGATATGACCGGCAGGACTGTGCAGGGCACGCTGATCCGACAGGACGCGAATGAGCACGACGGTGCTGGCCACCGACAGGCAGAGACCGAAGACGAGGCCGGCGGTCCAGGACTCCCCGAAGAGGTGGAGGAAGACCATCGTGCCGAGGGCGGCGGCAAGGCTCTGACCGACGGCGCCCGGAATCGCGACGCGCCGCACGGCCAGAAGCTCCTTGAGGTGGAACTCAAGGCCGACGCCGAACATCAGCAGGATGACGCCGACCTCCGAAAGTTGCTCGGCAAGGCCACGATCGGCCACGAAGCCCGGCGTGAATGGGCCGACGATCATCCCGGAGAGGAGATATCCGACGATCGGCGAGAGGCGCGTCTTGTGAGCCAGGAAGCCGCCGACAAGAGCCGCCGTGAGGCAGGCCGTCAGCGTCATGATGAGGTCAAGTTGATGCACGATTCCTCCAGAATGTCGCGAGGCGTGCAACACTCGAACGCAAAGCGAACAGCCCGCGGCACCTCAACTTTTCAACTCGGTTGTCTCAATCCAACAGGTTTGGCGTACCCTGACGCAATAGGAAGGGCGTGCCCGCCATTTTTTGCCGCATCACCCACGCCCTTCGAAGACTCAGGGCGTGCCACCCGAGAATGGGGCCAGGACATTGATTCCGCTGAGGCTCACTCGCCGGCGATGCGAAAATACCTCATCAGCCAGTAGGCGTGAAGGTAGTCCGTGCCAAAACTCAGATGATTTGTCGTCGGTCCCGTGATTTCCCAGCGGTTCATCGCGCCGACCTTCCAGCAGTAGACCTCGTCGGGGCGCTGAGCATCGATCCACTGGGGCTCGCGGGTCTCGACTTTCTGGCCGGTGCGGTAGAAGCGTTCGATGGGTGCGCGGCGGATCTGTTCGATGCCCTCGGACACGAGGCGATCGAGCTGGCGTAGGGCGTTGGGACGTTGTGCCGCCGGCACAATGCTCTCGAAGACGTAGGGGTCGCGAAGGAGTCCCGCCCATTCGAAATTGCACAGGGCGTTTCGGTCGGACTGGATCTGCTGGATCGTCCAGGCCATGGTCTGGCCAAGTTCGAAGAGGAACTGACGATCAGGGAGTCGGGACATCTTGCGGGCGGCGTCGAGCTCGAGCATCAGGCCGACGTAGGAAGCGGTCATCACGTGGTTGCGGTCGTTCATCCCTTTGACGAAGGGGCCGCCCGCGGCCTGTTGCGGGGTGATGGCGACCCGAAGTGGATCTTCGAAGTAGACGTGATGGTCCTGACGGAGGCGTTTGAACTCGGTGCGGGCCATCTTCCAGGCGACCGCGTCCTGCCCGGGAAACTGGTAGGCGCTGGCGACCATCATGTAGGCGAGCTGGGCGTTGAAAGGAACGCTGATGGGGCCGATGAGGGGCGTCAGGTCGCCGTAGCTGGTCTTCTTTCCGTCCGCTTCGGTGATGCGGAACTTGTGGTCGAGGAGGTGGGTCACCATCTCGGACATGTCGTGTCGGGCGCGGTCGCGCGTCTCCGGCGGAAGGTCGTCGCTGACGAGCATGAGCATGAGGGCATATCCGGCGACGATCTGGTTGAACGTTCCCTTGGCGGCGTCGCTGCGGTAGTGAAAGGGGGTGCCATCGGGGGCGACGTACTTGCGGTTTGCCCTGAGGACGGGGACATCGCTTTGAAGCACGCAGCGGGCGGGGAGCCCGCGGCGGCCCGTCACCTGCTGGCAGAGATGGAGCCCATCGACGATTTCGATAATGAGCGCGAGGGTCTCGGGATCGCGGGTGACGGCGTACTTGTAGCTCATCGCCGCCAGCAGTGCGCCGTTCCAGGTCGACACGTCGTCGCCGAAGGTGTATTCAGGCGGCAGGCCCGGTTCATCGGGCAGGTTGACCGAGTGATGCACGAGGTGATAGGGCGCCTTGTGGTAGCGGGTCAGCACCCATTGCAGAAACTCGGCTTTCTCGGCCGGCGGAATGTCGCGGTCGGTCGCTCCGTAACGTCGTCGCAAGGCGTCCTGGCACCGCTGGAGCGAGGCCATCGAGTAGTCCCCTTCCGGAGGGACCTGCGGAGGGAGGTAGCCACGCGGCCCCGGGTTCCGAAGCGTTTCCGGCGGAGCGGTGCGCGGAGCGAGCGGATGGGGGCGGAAGGGATCGCGGGGAAAACCGGGCGACGACCGGTTGCGATCGGGCTCAGGGACCGTCGGCTCCGTCGGGTCGTTCGAGTCGATGGACTCGAACGAGGGCCCTGCCGCTCCCGGACGGAAGGGAGTCGACCGGGACCGTCCCGGCGGCACAGCAGGGGAACCGAGATCAGGACCGTCCTTCGGAGCGTTCGGATCGATGAGGACCGGGCCGTCGTCGTCCGAGCGCTGATCGGGCACCGGGGCGCGTCGCGAGGGGGGCCGCGGGTTGTCCGCATGCGATCGGAGCGCGGAGTGGGCCAGCATGCCGACCATCGTCAGCATTGTCAGCACGGCTCGATCGCGACTCAAAAAACCTCCCTGATATCGTTTGGCGGATCCCATGACACAGATCCTGAAGCGAAAGTCCGGCCGAGCGAGGTGCCCCCAACCGGGGCCGGGGATTCCGCGGGATTGTAGACCTTACACGGCCACCCTTGCCGAATCCCGTCATTTTTCGAGGGATTCGACCAATCGCATGGCATTGATCCATCAAATGGCAATCGCCGTGCCGGATCGTCAGAACCAGCGTAAGGCCTCAAGAGGGGCATTGATCACCGCTTCCGCCCCGCTCTCCGTCAGTTCGGAGGGGGGGCGGAATCCCCAGGCGACTCCGATGGCCGTCATTCCGGCACGGCGAGCGGTCTGCATGTCGACGGGCGTGTCTCCAAGGTAAAGGATTTCCTCAGGATCGGTCTGAAGCGTCTGCGCGATGAGAAGTGCGCCCTGGGGATCGGGCTTGCGGGGCGTGGGGGGCTTTTCGCCGGCGACCGCGGCGAAGCTCCACGGAGCAAGAAAATGCTCGACGCACTGTCGCGTGAAGGAATCCGGCTTGTTCGAAAGGACCGCCATCGGAACCTGCCGCACGCGGAGTGCGTCGAGCAGATCGCAGATGCCCGGGTAGAGCATCGTCTTCTGGTTCCAGCGGTTGGCGTAGGCGGACTGAAACGCCGCTCCGGACCGGGCAATCCACTCGTCGGTGCGCTGGGCTTCGGGCAAGGCTCGCTGAAAGAGTCGTCCGACCCCTTCGCCGATGAAGTCCTTGTAGCGGGGCAGCGGATGCATCGGCAGGCCGAAAGATTCGAGGACCGCATTGGCGGCCAGGCCGATGTCGGCCAGCGAATCGATGAGGGTTCCATCCAGGTCGAAGATGACAGCACGGTGGGACATGGCAGGATCAGAGGGGAGGGACGGCGGAGTGAACCGGCAGGGCTTTGATTTTAGGCCGCCGCCGGCCGCTCTGCGAAGGCATCGGGGACTCGATCAGCGGCATCAGCGGCAAGCGGCATGATTGCATGCGGGCACGATCGGCGAATTCTCTTGAGAATTCACTGATGGCTGGTCAGGATGAACACGATTCATCCGCACACGAGTCTGGGCGCGATCGGGGAGTCGGCATTGTGAGCGAGATCATCGAATTCGCGTGCGACATCTGCGGCCAGAAGTACCGCTATTCGGAAGAGCGGATGGGGCGCAAGACCGACTGCCGGGAGTGCGGGGCGCCGTTCGAGTTGAACAAGCACACGATTGCCAAGGACGATGACGAGGAGGATTCCGACGACGAAGAAGTGAGCCCGTGGATTCTGATCCGGAGCGCTGTGGTCGGCACGCTTCTCTTCTTCATCATCGGAGGGTTGTCGTACCTTCCTTTCTACGCTCCGGAACCGCGGAGTCTGATGGCTTCTACGACGCCGCCCGGACGGCTGGGGAATCCACCTTCGGGCTTCCCTCAACCGGGTCTTCCGGGTCATGGCTTTCCGCATCACAATCCGGGTTTCAGCCCTGCGGGAGTGCCGAATGGCGGAATGCCGGGGAACAACGCGGTGTGGCCGCCGCCTCGGACCAACCGAAACGTGACGGCCGGTTCGAACGATGCAAGGGGGGACTCGGGCGGCAATCCGCGGCCAGACGAGGATGCGACCCGGGACACGGAACTGGCGGCGGGCACCGGCCCGAAGACTGTCCCGCAGCCGATCGATGTTCCCCGGCCCGACGCGACCAAGCCTGACTCGGGAAAGCCGGTTGAGCCGAAGCCGGAGAAGACCGCGACGTCCGACTCCCGCGGCCCCGACATGGACGATGATCCCGGGGAGATTCCGGCCGAGCTCAAGAAGTTGCCCTACGTCCGCTCGGTGAGCATCGGCAAACTGAACGGCCGGGATAATCACATCGTGGTCAAGGGGGCCAACCTGACCAAGGTGAAGCAACTGCTTCCGATCTACGATCCCTATTGGCCATTGTCGGAGCAACAATTTACGGCCGTCTCGAACACCCAGATCGACACCCAGGCCGTCACGTTTGCCGGGGGTTACAAGCCGATCGGCGTGCTGCTGGGCTCGGCCGAGGGGCTGACGGTGGCGATTCCCGAAGACTCTGTCCGGGTCAACCGCGACGAGAGCATCGACAGTGCGGACAAGGCGCCCGTGATCGTTGTGGAACGTGGAGGCTCGCTGACGTCGGACGCCCGGGCGGTGATCGTCGTCGAACAGGGAGGAACGGTGAACGTCAGGGCTCCCTTCGGGTTCTATGTGGCGCTGAAAGGAGCGACCCTTCGAACGGAATTTCCGCTCCATAAGAGTTACATGGCGACCGGGGCCAAGTATGAATCGAAGTTCCGGACGGGATTCACCCCGGAACGCATTCCGACCATTCGCGTCATCAAGTTGAAGAGTGGCTCGTCCAACGAGTGATTGGGGCGGCTGCGAATCGTCGAAACGGACGAGTGCGACCCGGAGGCCGGCTCCGATCGCAGGTGATGCGGAAGAACTCGAGATTCCTTTCTGAGGATCGACATGGCCCGGCGAAAGCCTGAAGACGAGGATGAACCGGCGCCGCGGACACCGCCGGCCCGCACCCCTCTTCAGCAGAAGATCCTCGATGCCCTTCCCGAATCGATCGACATCGAGGGGCCCCCGTCCAGCTACAAGCTGGCCGGTTGGATGATTGTCGGCGTGACGGCACTTCTTCCGTTGATTTACGCGGGACTGATTTTTCTCGTCGCGCACGGCGTCTACTGGCATTACAAGCACGACACGCACTGGCTCACGGCCGGGGGCAAGCAGTTCTTCGCGTACTGGCTCGTCTACCTGGTGGGTGGCCTGACGGTCGTCTTCCTCGTGAAGCCGATCTTCCGCTGGAACCGCGACACTTCACGCCCTCAAAACATCAAGCGGTCGGTCGAACCGTTCCTTTACGATTATGTCGCGGCCCTCTGCCATTCGTTGGGAGCCCCGGTCCCCAGGACGATCCAGGTCGATCTCAGCCCGAATGCCATGGCCGGGTACCGCTACGGTTTCTGGAGCCTTTTCACCGGCGACATGACGCTGGTCATCGGGCTGCCGCTGGTGCTGGGCATGTCGGTGCGGCAGCTCTCGGGGATTCTGGCCCACGAGTTCGGCCACTTCTCCCAGGGCCTGGGAATGCGTCTGACGTACGTGTCGGGAATGATCCTGAACTGGTTCTCGCGGGCGGTGTTCGAGCGGGACTGGTTCGACGAGAAGCTCGAATCGGCGGCGGGAGGACGATTGGGCTACGTCTTTCAAGTGGTGCGGTTCTTCATCTGGCTCTCGCGGCAGTTTCTCTACGGGCTGCTGTGGATCGGCCTCAGCATCCGCGGAAAGATGAGCCGGGAAATGGAGTTCGACGCCGACGGCTATGAAGCGACGCTCATCGGCTCGCAGGTCTTCGCGAAGTCCTGCGCAACGCTGACCGACCTCAACATGGCTCATCACATGGCGATGGGCGATCTACAGAATTTCTATGAGGAAGGACGCCTTGCCGACAATTTCCCCGCGCTCATCGTGTCGAACGTTCCGCACATCAAGCCCGAATTCCGAAAGGCCGTTCGCAAAATGGAGCGGGAGCGGAAGGCGCACCGGTTCGATTCGCATCCGCCGAACGTCGAACGCATCGCCCGAGCCCGCGAGAAAGGCCCCCAGGGATTGCTGAAGATGCCGGGCGAGAAGCCGGATTACCCGGCGACCGTGCTGTTCGCCAACCTGGGCTCGTTGTGCCGTGCGGCGACGACCGAGTTCTATCGCGCGGCGCTTGGCAGCAGGTTTCGCAAGACGTTGTTGCACCCCGTCGAGAAGATGATCGAGCGTCGCGAGCAGGAACATGCGGCCGGCGAAGCGCTGGATCGTTACTTCCTCGTCCATGTTCCCGTCGATCGTCCGCTGACGTTGACGGAAGCGGCCGCGAAGCGAGCGGACGACTCGAAGGCTCTGTTCGAAGATCTGAAGGCGGCCCGTGCGACGATGATGAAGCATCTGCTCGAGTACCGGAATCTGAGCGAGCGGTACTCTATCGCGATCGATACGATGTTCACGTCGGCCGAAGCGCTGTCGATTATCGATTGCGGGCTCAAGATCAGGGCGTCGGACTTCAGCCTTCCCGACCGCAAGCCCGAAACCGCGGAAGACATGCACGAGCGTGCCCGGGCCTCGGTGCAGCATCTGGCGCAGCGGATGCTGGTGTTTGAAGAGGCGGCCTCGGATCGGCTCCAGGCCGCGCTGCGGCTCCTGCAGACGCCCAAAGTGGCCGAGCGCGTCCCCGACGGGTCGACGCTGGCCGAAGACATGCGAGAAGTGATCCCGCAGGCGGTCTTCATCAGTTCGATGGTCAGCGGGCTGCCGTCGCTGCGCGTTCTCTATCGACGCATCAGCGTTCTCTACAATCGGTTCGCCGAGGACACGAGCCAGACGTCGCTGGTCCGGGCGATTTTCGAGCGGATGGAGAACCTCCACACGCGTCTCAAGTCGATCCGCGACGAACTGGAAGGGAAGCCCTATCCCTTCGACCACGCGGATATCTCAATGAACCTCCAGCGATTTGTCATCCCGCAACTCCCCGAGGACGACGATCTCGGCGGGCTGATGAGCGCGACGGAGCAGGCGTTCGAGCGGCTGTTCACGGTTCAGGTGCGCATGTACGCGAAGCTCGCGCAGGCGGCCGAGAAGGTCGAAGTGGCGATCGGTCTGCCGCCGCTGGAGGATCCGGACGAAGTGAAGAGGTCGAAGAAGCCCGGCGAAAGCGACGCGGCGACGCCAACGAAGAAAGGGACGTCGTTCGGAGGCAACTCCGAGAGCAGCAGCAAACCGGCGGCTACGAAACCTTTGCAGAGGCCGGCAGCGACCGACTGAACCGACCGCCCCGGGACATGACGTCACGAGCAGTTCGGCGGGGAGACGAACACTCAGGCGGTGAACCGCACCTTGCCGCCGACGATCACGTGGCTGGCGCGTCCGCGCACTTCCCAGCCTGCAAACGGCGTATTGCGGCTCCGGGAACGGAACCGTGCGGGGTCGATCGTCCAGCGGACATCAGGATCGATGATCGTCACGTCGGCGTCGGCCCCCGCATTCAGCGTCCCCTTTTCAATGCCGAGGATGTTCGCGGGGGATAGCGTCAGGCAGCGGATGAGTTGCGGCCACGTGAGATGACCGGGCTCGATCAGCGTGCGGATGCAGAGCGGCAGCAGGGTTTCGAGTCCGACGATGCCGAAGGGGGTCTGGTCGAGCTCAAGAGCCTTTTTCTCGTCCGAGTGCGGCTGATGGTCCGAGCAGATGGCGTCGATCGTCCCGTCCTTCAGTCCCGCAATCAGCGCGTCGAGATGATCCTGAGAGCGCAGCGGCGGATCGACTTTGACGTTCGAGTCGAACGACCGGAGCGATTCGTCCGTCAGCGCCAGGTGATGGGCCGTGACGTCGCACGTCACGCGTCCCTTTTGGTCGGTTCGCTGGCGATGCCGTCGGACGAGGTCCACCGCATTTTTTGTCGAGAGGCACATCAGGTGGACGCGGCCCCCGGTCATCTCGGCAAGGGCGATGTCGCGCGACACCATGATCTCTTCAGCCGCGGCCGGCATTCCCCGAAGTCCCAGCACCATCGACCAGTGACCTTCATGCATCACGCCGCCGGCGACCAGTTCGGGCACCTGGGGATGATTGAAGATCGGCCGGTCGAACATCCGCGCGTATTCCAGCGCGCGCCGCATGATCTCGCAATTGGCCACGGGATTTTTCGCCCCCGTGAACGCCACTGCTCCACCGTCGACGAGTTGCCCGATTTCCGCAAGTTCCTGCCCCGCATGATTCTTCGTCACCGCGCCGAGCGGGAACACGTTGCAGTGCCCGGCCCGCGCCGCCTGCAGCTTGATGAACTCGGCGGAGGCCCGGTTGTCGACGACGGGCGCCGTGTCGGGGAAGCAGGCGATGCTGGTGAATCCGCCGGCGACCGCGGCGTGCGTGGCCGAGGCCGTCGTCTCGTCATCGTCGTTTCCGGGCTCGCGATGGGCGACATGCAGGTCGATCCAGCCCGGGCAGACAATGCGCCCACTTGCGTCGATCTCCTGGTCGGCCGTCGTCGATCCCGGCGGATCAATGGCTGCAATTTTTCCGTCCGCCAGCAGCACATTGGCCGTGCGGTCGAGGTCTTGCGAAGGATCGATGACGCGGCCGCCGCGGAGGAGAAGTGTGGACATGTTTCCCGTCAGTGGAATCGAGGCCCGTCAACTGGTCGTTCAACCGCCGGTGCGGCGGTGCTGCTCCAGCAAATACAGACACGCCATGCGGATGACCAGTCCGTTCGTGACCTGGTCGAGGATGACGCTGTTGTTTCCGTCGGCGACGTCGGGCGTCAGCTCAACCCCGCGATTGATCGGACCGGGCGCGAGGATCAGCACGTCCTTCTTCGCGAGTTTCAGCCGCTCGCCGTTCATCCCGTAGAAGTGAGCGTACTCGCGAATCGACGGAAAGAACGCGCTGCGCTGTCGTTCGAACTGAATTCTCAGCAGGTTGACAATGTCGACCTGTCCCAGGATTTCATCGAAGTCGTAGGAAACTTCGACACCGAGTTTCGTGATGTCCGGGGGGATCAACGTCGACGGCCCGCACACGATCACGCGGGCGCCGAGCTTCTTCAATCCCCAGATATTCGAGCGGGCGACCCGGCTGTGGAGGATGTCTCCCACCAGGGCGACCGTCAGCCCGGACAGCGTCCCGCGATGCTCGCGGATCGTGAAGATGTCGAGAAGTCCCTGGGTGGGATGTTCGTGCGTGCCGTCGCCGGCGTTGAGGACACCGGCCTTCAAGTGCCGCGACAAGAGGTGCGGGGCGCCGGCCGAGCTGTGCCGCACCACGACATGCGAGACGCCCATCGCCTCGATGTTGCGTGCGGTATCGATGAACGATTCGCCCTTCGAGACGCTGCTGCCGGCGGCGGTGAAGTCGATGGTATCGGCGCTGAGCCTTTTGGCTGCGAGGCTGAAGCTGGTGCGGGTGCGGGTCGAGGGTTCGAAAAAGAGATTGGCGACGACCGAACCGGACATCAGGCCGAGTTTCTTCTCCCCTTTTGAGGCGAGTCGATTGAACTCGGCGGCCTGATCGAGAATTGTTGTGATTTCGTCGGCGGAAAGCTCTTCCAGTCCGAGCAGGTGCTTTCGCGACCAGCCGGTGCGCGCGGCGGGAGCGGGTTGAGCCATCATGAGTAGTCCGTCCGTGCGAGGAGGCGACGGCTGGAATCCTACCGCACTTGACGCAGTGGTTCAACGAGTCTGGAACGGTCGATCGCAAAGCCAAGCAACATTGCGGCATGGCATTTCAATCGAAGCGGGCTTTGCATTTCGAATGAGATGTTCACGGTCTGAAAATGCTGGACAGGAACTCGGAAGTCCCGGCCCGCCGGAGTCAAAGTCCCCAGTAGAGCAGCAGTTCGCGACGCACGGCTGCAGTCCATCGGACTTGGATGATCGATCCCATTGTGATTCCATGGTCTGAGGGCCAACACGTCGGTCGGCGGATGGATCGTGCGGACAGCCATTCTTCATCGTTTGACCGTGGGCCCCATCGTCCAAACTTTCGTCGAATTTGCAGGAACGCTTTCACTGCTGCGGGCACCTCCTTTTTCTATCTGGCTTCCAGATCCCGACATCGTGGAAAAGGCGACTACCGATCCAAGATTTTGCGTATTCGCTGAAGACGACGATCTGGCTTCGTTGCGTCCCGCACACATTTTTGCCATGATGCGCTGACTGTCGGTCGAGTCACGGGCGACATCTGGTGTCGACCTTGCCCGTGTGGCGAGCCGTGGTTTGAACGGTAGTGCGGGCCCCCCTAGCTCAATTGGCTAGCGAATTCGAATCAAAGAAACCTCGGTTTTGCCGAGGTTTTTCGCATTTTCGGGGTCTGGAAGAATTCCAGAATTTCCAGATTTTGGCTCCGTTTGAGCCGGATAAAGTGCCCGAAAGTGCCATCAAGGCCGCTCGTCGAGATACGGCTCGAACAGGTCCCGAAGTTCCTCCAGCCGATCCATTTGGGCGATCTCATCGAGCAGTTTCTGCTCGTAGTTCGGGTCGAGCGCCCTGAGCAGCTCCTCGACTTCTTTCTGACTGAGCACCTCTGCCATCACTTCTTCGCCTTTTGTGGTTTCGATGATTTGAGAGCCAGCTTGGGTTTCGCTGCCTTCACGGCTTTTTTGGGCTTCGCCGTTTTGACTACCTTCTTTGGCTTTGAAGACTTGGGCACCTTCGTCGGCTCTGGCGACTCGAGCTTCTCTTTGATCAGTCCGACGAGCAGCCGGCTGAGAGCGACGTACGGATCGAGTTTGCTCTGAGCTGCAGCCTCACAAAAGACGTCCCATGTCTCCTCGCGAATTCCTCGAATGACCTCTGAAAACTCGTTTGCAAGAGCGTTCCGCAGTTCTTCCTGCACAATCACGTCCATTTCCTGAGGGCTTCCGCCCGCTGATGTTCGGGCACTCCGGACTCACAGGAGACATGGTACCCAAATCGCTCCGCGTCGATCAGCCCATCAATGAGACCCGCTGGGGTGTGTCCGCCGCGCGGTCGATAATCCTCTGAATCTCGGGCGGCATGCCTTGGGTCTCGCGGATGGCGTCAATGTCGACGCTGGTTCCGGATTCATGAGACAGGAAGAAGCGGCGGAAGTCCCTCAGCGGCTCGTGCGCTCTGGCACTGCTCATCTCCCGCGTCCAGACCGACGCAGCAGTTCGGACGCGTGGGATAGATCGAGCAGCGGTTCTCGGCGAGGAACGGACAAGGAGTCGGCAGGATGACGGCCTTCCACTCCGTCCTGATCCCCTGCACGACCTCATGAACGGGCTTGCCGGCATGATGGCGGTCCACCTCGATCAGCCGTTGCTCGCGCAGAACGTCGACGTCGTCGCACTCAATCAGGAATTGCCGGCAGCAGGCGCCGCACTGGTCGCATTCGTAGCGCATCGAGGCGAGTCTCTGCCCCGATCTGAGTCCTGCCAATGCCATTACGCACGAACTTTACCCGTTCGGCAATGGAGAATTGCGGGCAGGGCGTCGTACGGTTGTGCTCCAATGTCCGATGCCGGATCCACAGGCCGCACTCCCCTCCTGGGCCGTATTCGCGCGCTGAGCGCGACAACGCGCCCTTTGTGTTCCGGACATCAGTCCGATGCGGGCGGATGCCGAGCGACAATTCCAGTTCGCCCTGCTGGGCCGCACGTTCTGGCACCTGACATCGGACGAGCGCGATCGCATTCGGATGGATGTCCTCGCCGATCACCCCGACTACCGCGACGCGATGCACGGCCCGTCGTTCGATCTCGCATGCCTGAGGGAAGTCGCTGGCGCGCTGGAGCGATTGCGAGACCAGTGAATCCACTTGTTCCGGACTGGAACGCACGCAATCAAAGTGGCTTGTCGACCCAGAGCAAGGTAATCGTGCGATCGTAATACTCCAAATAGACACTGTCCTCCATGATGTCCTTGTCACTGCGGTCATAACCTTCAAGCCACGCGTATGCAGGCGTGGGGACCATCTTGCCGCTGTCAGCCGCCTTTCCGGCGAGACGCTCGCCTGCCGCCGAATGCTCGTGAATCTCACCGAATCGAATGCGGGGCCATCCCCCCTTGAAGGGTCGAAAGCTCTGCATGTCGTGGCCCTCGCTGAGAATCAGGGCAACCGGCTCCTTTGAGTAATCCCAGTATTGGAACGCTGTGGCCAGCAAGCTGGTCCTGAACTCCGCGGCGAGCGAATCCAGCAACTGGATGCTCGGGATGCCGACGCAGCGTTTCCGAATCATGTACTCCGGCATGAGGAGCTCGGCTGCGAAATAGTTGGCTTCCGCCTCTTCCGTGGCCGTCGTCCAAACGGTGAAGTCCTTTCGCAGTGTCGTTCGATCGATGGCGGACCGCTGATGCAGCACGAAGTGCCCTATCTCATGCGCGATCGTGAACCTTCGCCTTCCCTGGTTGCTTGTCGGCGCGACACGGATCACTCCGCCGTGCTCGGGGGTTGCAACGAGGCGCCCCTCGGCGCCCGACACGCCTCCCGTCTTGACGCTCAACTTCCCCCTCAGCCACGCGATCGTTTCGACGTCGATGGCCTCCGGCGTTTCGATGTAGTACTTCCGCAGCAGCGCAGTCGCGGCGGTGCGACATTCCGCGATGCGCAGGTCATTGAGAAATGTGGACCGCGTCATTGGTCGGGGTCGCCCAGAATCTCGCCGATGTCTTCCAGCCAAGTACGCAGTTCATCGTCGGTGAACTCTGACGGCGCCTTATTTCGACATCGGGCGAGCGCGGCGTCCCGATAGGCCGTGCCGAACCTGCCTTCGCTGACCTGCCTGAACAGGTCAATCATCGCGTCGCGCGACATCGATGCGAGCTGACCGAGGAATGTTGCCCCCGATGCGCGGGCCGACTTCTCGCGTTCGGCGACCTTCCGCAGCTGCCCGCTGTATCCATCCTGAACGCGTCTTTCGATCTCGGCGAAGAACGCCGTCGTGTCGACGCCGAGACTTCGGAGCATCTTGACGGCGTCGGCCGTCGGCAACTGTTCCTCGACGAGGAAGTTCTCCAGGTCGTCCATATTCGGTTCGCGGGGGGGCATCACTCAGCACTCCTCTCGGCGGAGTTGTTCACCGATCGTCGGGTAGAATGCGCGTATCTCACGGGTCACCTGATAAATTCTTGCCTCTGAAAGTCCCGTCGTCTCAGCGATGTCTCGCACGGCCAGCGCGCCTTCGGCCATCGCCATCACGACGAGCTCGCGATCGTCGTTGCCTTTCACCCTCGGGGACTCCGCAAGAAGCTCCATCGCGCGATTGAAGAGGCGAGCCGTCTCCTCTAACGGGGACTTGGTTGCGCTCGCCGTGTCCAGGACCGGTAGATCTCCGGTCCGAACGACATCGTCGTCGGGGGATTTTGCGAGGTTGTACAGCTTCGATCGTACGATGCCGGCCAGTTGCACAGGCAGGGGCACGTCCGGATTCAGGCGCTCGGGCGATTCCCAGATGTCCGAAATCGTCTCTTGGACAACCCCGCGGAGCGACTGGCCGTTCGGGAGCGCCGACTGCAGGTGCCAGCCGTACCGTACCGCGAAGGTGCTGGCGGCGAGGAGAAGGTTCGCCGAGATCTCCTTCCAGTCGAGTTGTCGCAGCTTCTCCAGAGCCTCTTCGTTCATCACAAACCAGAGCCTCCGTCTCTGTAAGGCTGGCTCACTGCAAGGGTTTAGGCAAGAAACGGAAGAACGTCCGGATTTTTCCCCAAATCGCAGCGACTGGTCAGCCTACATCGATGAGGGCCGAATTGCTCGGCCCATTTCCCACGATGGAGAAAGACCATGCCCGCGACTGCCCACCCCCCGGTTCCGCCCCCGCCCACCACCGCCGCCGCCCCCAAGTGGGCGGCGGTCATCAATGATCAGCTCTTCCCGATGCCGCGTCGCCGTCTGAAGGCGCGGGACATCGTCGCCCAGGCGGGCATGCCGGGCCGCACGCTCATTCGGGACTATAACCAGCCAGTTGACATCGAGCTCGCCCCGGATGAGGAAGTCGACTTGGGAGACGGAAACGTCTTCCGGCTGATCGAGTCCTGCCAGCACCCGCTTCATGCGGCGCCGGCAGGTGCCGTCGCGAAGGTGGCGTTCGTCGCTGACGACGCCTGGGAAGTTACGATCGCGATGAACCAGACGACCGAATCGCTGCGCGGCTTGTTCGGGCTGCCGGACGACGCGGAGCTCCTCCGTGACTTCGAGTCCCCCCGCGACGAGCTGTTGCGCCCCGGCGAAGCGGTCCGGTTCGTCGACGGTCCGGTGTTCCGCATCCGCCCCGCAGTGATCACGGTGATCGTCAACACCGAGCATACCGTCGAATTCCATAAGCGCGTCGTGACCGGCCTGGAGTTCAAGCAAACGGCCATGGCGCAGGGGGTGAAGATCGACGAGCAGTTCGCGCTCTACCGCATCCTGCCGGATGGCAGCCTCAGCCCGGCGATCGACGACGACGAGCGCGTTGTGCTCAAGTGCGGCGATCAGTTCCGGTGCCTCGCGTCTCACGACGATTCGTGA
>JADZEF010000220.1 GCA_020850695.1 Planctomycetaceae bacterium
CATCCTGGCGCTCTCACTGCTTTTGTCCGGCATCACTCTCGGCGCTGGCTTCATCCCCGTTGTGAGCCGTATGACGGCCTTGCTTCAGCTCAGACGCCGCACCTGGCACGGCGGGCTGTATCTCAAGTCCGTCCCCACCGAGGCTGATCAGGGCGCGGACGCTCCATCGCCTGCCGACGTCATGGCCCCCATGGCGTGAAGCGCCGGGACCCTGCACTTCCGTCGCGCGTCGTGCCGCGCTACTTATTCGCCACCGGCACGAGCTTCCAGGCGTCGGGTTCCATGTTGTTTCCGCCGATCATCCAGAGGCCGCCGTCGTAGGTGTAGATGCCGGCCGCGTGCCGTGCCTTCCACGGCGTGTTCGGCACTTCGTACCAGTTGACGCCGTCCTGCGAGTACCAGACGTCCTTGCGGTTGCCGGACGAGATATGGTATCCCTCCATCACCCACATGCGGCCGTCGAAGACGCCGACGTCGTGGTATTGTCGCAGCGTCCACGGGGCGGCCTCGGTGTGCTGCGTCCAATTCACGCCGTCTGCGCTGCTCCAGACGTCGTTCATGAACTTGCGGCTGTTGATCGTCGGCGTGTCGTAGGTGCCGCCGCCGAGAATCCAGATGCGGTCGTTGAACACCACGCCGCCGCCAATCATGCCGCGCTGCGGCCAGAAGGGCTCCTTCGGTTCGAGCTTCGTCCATTCGACGCCGTCGCTCGAGTTCCAGACGTCGCGGTAATAGTGCTGCTCGGCGGGGGCGAACTGCGGGACGGTCTGGCCCCCCATCACCCAGATCTTGCCCTTGAAGGCGACGGTGTAGTGCAGGCACCGCGGCCCCCACGTGACCGGCTTTCCCTTGTTGACGTAGGTCCAATCCTTGCCGTTGTCCGAGTTCCAGACGTCGAAGTGGTAGTGCCCCTGATTGCAGTCGCCGCCGACGATCCACATCTTGTCCCGGTGGACGACATAGCCCGCGGTGTGGCGTCCCTCCCAGTCGGCTTCCGGGTTGAACGTCGCATCCTTGAACGAGTTGACTTTGACCTGCGTCCAGTCGGCCCCGTTCTTCGACGTCCAGACTTCGTTGTTGCAGATCCGCGGGAAGAACTGCTGCCGGTATTTCGGGTCGGGGTTCCATCCGCCGATGAGCCACAGGGCGTCCTTGTAGACGAGAGCCCCCGCGCCGTCGCGCGGAGCCCACGCCGCCGTCATCGTGATCTTCTTCCATTCGTATTGTGCCGCCTGCGACGGAATCACCGAGACCTGCCGCGGGGCCGAGGGCTCGCCCGAGGCGGCCGCGACGCGGACCTGCACCGTGGCGGGCGTTCCCTCGGGAATCGTCCAGAGATAGCTCCCGGAATTGGGAACGGTCGTCGCGACCGCCCAGGTCTTGCCGCCGTCGTTCGAGAGCTCGACCTTGAGCATTGCCGAGGCCGGGAGAGTCGCCGTCTTCCACGAAATCCAATGCCCGCTGCCGACGGCCCACTTCTCGCCGCCGGCGGGAGAATTGATCTCGATTTCCGCAGCGTGAACAGGTGCGGCGAGGAAGGCCGCGAGAGTGATCGTGAACAGTGAGGCGACGACGCGAGAGAGGGTCATCGAGAAAACTCCGGCGGGCGAGGGAACTTCAGGGCGAGAGGAGGGTCGATGAAGTGCGCGAGCGCTGCGTCACATGAGTCATTGCTTCTGCCCACGATGCTCCGGAACGTTGCCGGCGTCAAGGTCTCAAAAACGGGGAACATGGAACCGGCTCGCTGAGAGCACGTTCCCTTCGAGTTTTCCGGTGCGCAGAAGGGCCATGGAAACGACGGATGGGACAGAGATCCTAGCGCGGCAGAGCCGGAACCAAAGCAAAGGCCTCTGACGCAAAGGCGCAAAGTCCGCAAAGGAATGCACGCAAAGAGAACGCCAGGGATGAGCGAGTGTCAGCAGCAGCTCCATCCCCTCCGAAAAGGCAAAGCCGCAAAGGAAACTTTCGCAAGACGCAAAGATTCTGGACGTTCGTCGTACGGGATCCCGACTCGAACCGACCGCGGAGAATGATCCCCCAGGCGATGCATGAAATCCGGAGACGAAAGCAGGAACCACGGGGCTCTATTTCGAGGATTGCCATTCCCCGGTTTCCCCTTTGCGTTCCCCCTGTGCGGTCTTCGCGCCTTTGCGTCAAAGACTTTCGCCTTCATTCCTCACAATTGCTCCGCGCGCGGAGGGGCGATTCTGAGGGTCGTGACAAAGTTTCCTTGTGTGCGGGTTGCCCGCAGGCCGATGAATACGGTGCCGATGACGAGTTCAGGGACGAACGGAAGCGTCGGCACTCGGGAACGACCTCGCGTCGCTTGCCCGGGACGTGCCGAAGTGTCGGAAAGGATTCCGTCCTTCGGCGGGGGGTCAGTTTCGGTCGCGTGCCCGCCCGTCGGTCGCCGCACCATGCCAGGGAGACGCGTTCCATGTTGCGTCGTGCATTGATGACGGCCGCGCTGGCGGCCGTTGCCGCGGTGGGAGCGCTCTCGCCCTCCTCCGCTCAGGCGGCCGGCGAAGGCCAGCCCGCCGACTGGGGTCGGTTCAACTACTACCCCTACGTCTACTACCCGCACAACTTCCAGCGGCCGACCCAGTTCGACCACATGTACTACCGGTATCCCGCCGAGCGCCGGATCCCGGTCTACAACACCAACTGGCACAACTTCTACACGATGCCCAAGCCGTACCACCGCGGCCACTTCGACAAGCTCGACGTGTTCTAAGCGATGGCGGCAGAGGCGACGTCACAAGACGACGCAGCGAAATCCGCAGGAATCGAATGTCAAGGTGTGCGAGCCTCGTGGGTTCGCAGGCCTTCCGTCACTGCACAGAGCCCATCCGGCTTGCCGGGTGGGTTCTGTGCGTTCTTTGGCGGAGCTCGCTCCAGGAAGCGGTCAGCAGCGACTGACCCGCTTTGTCGAGGAGAACTCATCCTCAGGCTTCGACTCATCAGGCTTCGACGGGTCTCTGCTACCGACTCCCGTCTTCTGACTCCTGACTCCGCTCTTCCGACAGCTTCATCAGCTCCACTTTGCGAAAGTGGACCGGATGGCTCTCGGACTGCAATGAGATCGTGCCGCTCTTCAGCAGGACGCCGTTGGCCTTGCTGAGCTCTTTGGCGTGGGCGTCCCGCTCGTCGAGTTGCGGGTCGTTGTAGGTCAGCACCGCCTCGCCATCGATCAGGTGCCGGATCAGCTTGCTGCCCCGCACCTCAATCTCCACGGTCACCCATTGCTCGCCATGGTATGTCTTCGACGTCGAATTGGTGCAGTGCCGCGTGATCAACTCTCCCTTCATCACGACATTCGTTCCCGGCGTGCAGAGGTTGGCCGTCGTCCGCGGGTCCTTCCCGTTGCCCCCCAGCAACTGCACTTCGATCGACGCGGGAAAGTCCTGGTCCTTCCCCATCGTGGCGGGAGACTCCCCGTGGATCATCACCCCGCTGTTCCGCACGGCCCAGCCGGGTCCCCCCGCACATTGATCGCCCACGAACCGGTACTCCACCCGCAACCGATAGTGCGAGAAACGGTCCTTGTAAAAGAGATGCCCGAACCGCTCCTTGAAGCCGTCGTACTTGTCGTACGAGACCTTCAGCAGTCCGTCCTCGACGCGGAACGTGTCGTTGAAGTTCTCTCCGGCCGCGAACCCGCGGATCTTGGGGGTCCAGCCGTCGAGGTTCTTCCCATTGAACAGCGGGATCCACTCGCCAGACGGTTCGGCCGCGCATACCGGAGCGACGGAGGCCGCCAACACGATCAGAACCGGAAGCGTCCGGAGCATGGGAGACTCGGTGAAGGACGGATTATGAGGGATATGACGGCCCAACGATCTCGTCGAATCGATAACAGGACAGTGCTGGTGACGTCAGATGAACGGATTGGCGTCATCATGGCGTCCCAACCGGTTGGCGGCACGCCGAGGGGACTCGATTCCCGTTTGCGGGTTGCCGACAGATACACTACGCTTGATAAGTCTCGAACGCACGTCCGAAAAGCGTTCGAACTCCCTCCGCAGCGCTCGCCCCACCTCCCGCCAAGGAACCCGTCGCATGATCCCATCGCGGGCACCCCATTGCGTTCATCCGGCGTTCTCACGGCGCGCAGCCCTCGAGGCCGGTTCGGTCAGCCTGCTGGGTCTCGGGTTGAACCACCTGATCGGCCTGCGTGACGCTTCGGCGTCCCCTTCGCGGCCGGCGGTGCGGGCCCGATCGGTCATTTACATCTTCCTTTCGGGCGGTCTCTCGCAGCACGACAGTTTCGATCCCAAGCCGGAAGCGCCCGACAACATCCGCGGCGAGTTCACGCCGATCGATACGGCCACGCCCGGTATCCAGATCTGCGAACACCTTCCGATGCTGGCCGCCCGCAGCCGGCACTGGGCTCTCGTCCGGTCCCTCACCCATCCGACCAACGACCATTCGCTCGGACACCACATCATGCTGACCGGGCGGAGCGAGGCCCCGCCCCTGTTCAACGGCTCCAAGCCGCAAGCGACCGACTTCCCGTGCATCGCGTCGATCGTCGGCAACGCGACGCGGCCCCGCAACAATCTTCCGCCGGCGGTCGTGCTTCCCGAGCGGTTCGTCCATTACAGCGGGCGGGTCATCCCCGGGCAGTTCGCCGGACAGATGGGAAGCCGCCGCGATCCGTGGTTCATCGAAGCCTCGCCGTATGATCCGGCCGGCTATGGGGCCTATCCCGAGTACGGATTCGACCACCAGCGTCGCCCGCACGACCCGACGAAGAAGCGGTTCCAGGCGCCCAACCTCACGCTGCCGGAAGGGCTCGGCGGGGGTCGGCTCGACAGCCGCCTCAACCTGCTCGAGTCCATCGATACGCAGCGCAGACAACTCGACCGCTCGGCCTCGACGGAAGCTTTCGAACGCTATCGCGACGCGGCAGTCACTCTGCTGACGGACAAGCAGGTGCGGTCGGCGTTTGACGTCACCAATGCCGATCCGAAGGTCCAGGACCGCTACGGCCGCAATTCCTTCGGCTGGTCGCTTCTCATGGCGCGGCGGCTCGTCGAGGCGGGGGTCAACCTCGTCCAGGTGAACCTCGGCAACAACGAGACCTGGGACACGCACGGCAACGCCTTCCCGCACCTCAAGTCGAAGCTCTTCCCGCCGACTGACAAAGCCCTCTCCGCACTGTTGGACGACCTGTCCGAGAGCGGTCTCCTGGATTCGACGCTGCTGGTCATGGCGGGAGAATTCGGCCGCACCCCGAAAACGAGCCATCTGCCGAAGTTCTACGAGCTGCCGGGGCGCGACCATTGGGGCGCCGTGCAAACCGTGTGGTTTGCGGGTGGCGGCGTCCGGGGCGGAACGGTGATTGGTTCGAGCGATGCGATCGGAGCTTATCCCGCCTCCGATATCCAGCGTCCCGAGAACATGGCGGCGACGATCTACGAATCGCTCGGCATTCCCTCCGAGGCTGCCTGGCATGACGAAGCAGGCCGTCCGCACCACATCTACGCCGGCGAGGCGGTTGCGGGACTCACGGCTTGAAAATCGTTCTGGTCTCTCCTGCGAGGAAGCGAGCACCAGAGGGATTCTCCGTCGCACCATCCAGGTCCGCAGATCCGCAGTGGAATGCGTCGCTCCCCTGCGGGGCGGGCTTCATTTGACCTCCGCTTGACCAGGGCGTTGCGAGGTCGAAGAATCGCCAGGCGAGTTGAGGGTTTCCTTGCGGCGTGCGTCTGCGGGAGATGCCATTCGACAAAGCCTGCGTTGAAGTCACCCCCCCCGCAGAGATTGCGTGATGCCTCCGAGTTCTCCGCTTTCCGCCCGAACCTTCGTTTCGTCTGGAGAGAGGGGCACGGATCTTGAAGACTCGGGTCTGGTGAGCATCGAAGGGGCGCGGGTTCACAACCTCCAGAATCTTTCGGTCGAGGTGCCGCTGGGCCGGCTCGTCGGACTGACGGGAGTGAGCGGGAGCGGGAAGAGCACTCTCGCGTTCGATGTCCTCTTTGCGGAAGGGCAGCGGCGCTATCTCGAAAGCCTTTCCGCCCGCACCCGCCAGGCGCTCAGCCCACTGGAGCGACCCGACGTCGATCGGATCGAAGGCCTGCCTGCAACCGTCTGCGTTGATCAGCGGACCGGCTCGGTCCATCCCCGCAGCACGATCGCGACACTCACCGAAGTCTCTGACTTTCTGCGGCTGTTGTATGCCCGCGCGGGGCAGGCCCATTGCCCGCAGTGCGGACGTCCCGTGTCGCGGCAGACGCCGGCTCAGATTGTCGATCGCATCCTCGCCGCCGGCGATCGACGCAAGGCGATGTTGCTGGCGCCCCTCGTTCGCGACCGCAAAGGCGAGCATGTGAGCGTCTTTGAGAAGATCGTTCGCGACGGGTTTGTGAGGGCGCGAGTCGATGGCGAGCTGATCGATGCGGCGACGCCGCCAAAGCTGGCGAAAGGGAAGACGCACACCATCGAGGTGATTGTCGACCGGATCGTGGTGAAGGACGGAATTCGGCCGCGATTGACCGAGTCGGTGCATGCGGCGCTGCGGCAGGGGGACGGACAGTGCATCGTCAGCCTGGAAGAGAATGGAGGCTGGAGCGACCTTCTCTTCAGCGAGCGGTTCGCGTGCGCGGAGTGCGGGGTGAGCTACCCGAATATTGAGCCGCGGACATTCAGCTTCAACAGCCCGCACGGCGCGTGCCCCGCCTGTGACGGGATGGGCACGGTGACGACCGGCGAGATGACGTCGGTTTGTGCCGAGTGCGGGGGAAGCCGGCTCAATGCCTTCGCCCGCAGCGTAACGGTGGGGGGAGCGAGCTTGCCACAGATCCTGGGGCTTTCGGTAGAGGAGGCGGGGCGGCAATTGGGAGGTTTGTGCAAGGACCCCGCTACGCCGCAAGCGGCGGAGCTGGCCGTGATGCAGCGGACGATTCCGGACATCGTTTCGCGATTGGAGTTTCTGGGAGAGGTGGGGTTGGGCTATCTCACACTCGACCGGGCGGCCCCTTCGCTCTCGGGGGGCGAGTTGCAGCGGGCGCGGCTGGCTTCAGCCCTGGGGATGGACCTGAGCGGCGTCTGCTACATCCTCGATGAGCCGACCGCCGGATTGCATCCGGTCGACACGGCCCGGCTGATCGGTGCGATGGAGCGGCTGCGCGGTCAGGGGAACAGCGTGCTGGTGGTCGAGCATGACCTCGACGTGATTCGCCGGTGCGACTGGGTGATTGATCTGGGTCCCGGCGCGGGCGAAGACGGCGGACGACTGGTGGCCGAGGGAACCCCGGAGGACGTGTCCCGCAACGAGGCGTCGGTCACAGGCCGGTATCTACGGGCTGGCGTTGAAAGTAGCCCTCATGCTCCGCATGAGGTTAAGCCGTCGGTGCAAACGGCCGTCAACGAAAGAGAAGTCGTCGCGTCTTCCACGCAGTGGCTGACGCTGACCGGCGGACGCCGTCATAACCTTCAGAATGTCACGCTGCGCATTCCGTTGGAGCGGATGGTCTGCATTACGGGGGTCAGCGGGTCGGGCAAGAGTTCGCTGGTGCTTCAGACTCTCGTGCCGGCGGTCCGTCAGGTGCTGAATGCACGCGAGCGCGCCCCGCGAGTTGAACCACAGCCGGCGACTGAGACCTCGCCGCCGTCATTATCAGACTTCGACGCGCTGACCGGCGTCGAATCGATCGCGCGGATGGTCACGGTCGATCAGAAGCCGCTGGGCCGCAACAGTCGATCGACGCCCGCCACGTACACCAGCGTGTGGGACGAAGTTCGTCGGCTCTTCGCCCGCACCAAAGAGGCGCGGCTTCGCGGGTTCACTGCGCGACGGTTCCGATTCACCGATGCGGAAGGGCGATGTCCGGCGTGCCGCGGATTGGGAGTCCAGCAGATCCGACTCGATTTCCTCGCTCCGATCGAAGTGTCATGCCCGGCGTGCCGCGGGGCGCGGTTTAACCGGCAGACGTTGACGGTGCGATATGCGGGGAAGTCGGTCGCCGACGTGCTGGCCCTGCGGATTGATGAAGCGGCATCGCTGTTCCAGAACATCCCGCGGTTGCGACAGCCGCTGGAGACGCTGGTCGATGTGGGACTTGGTTATCTCGCGCTGGGACAATCGGCGACGACCCTTTCCGGCGGCGAGGCGCAGCGTGTGAAGCTGGCGGCCGAGTTGAGCCGCGAGAGTCACGAGCCGACGTTGTTCGTGCTGGATGAACCGACGACGGGACTGCATCCGGCGGATGTCGACCGGCTGACGCGGGTGCTGCGGCGGCTGGTGGAGCGCGGCCATACCGTCGTGGTGGTGGAGCATCACCTCGGGGTGATCGCGGCGTCGGATTGGATGATCGACCTCGGCCCCGGAGCAGGTGCGGAGGGAGGACGGATTGTCGCCGAGGGAACGCCCGCTGAGGTGAGCCGCGTTGCGGAGAGTGCGACTGGGGCGGCGCTGATGGCGTTTCGCTGAGGAGTTCGCGCCGCTTTCTGTGCGCGTGGATTAGCACCAAGGTGCTGCTTTGGCGCCCTGGGTGCCGAATCAGACGAGGCGGGCGTTCCGTGGATGGAGAGCGTCGTTTGATGCGGCACTCAGGCTGCTCGGAGCCGCAGCCCTGGGTGCGATCCTCTGGGTGCGATCGTGCATTGATCGCTCACCCGCGGCGGAAGATTTCCGCCCTGGGCTGGAACGACGGGATGTCGTCGAGCGGGAAGATGGGGCGTGGGCAACGCGTGTGGCCGAGGCGACGGACGTTGGCGCTGGTGGCGCCGGGGGCGTCGATGTTGATGACGCGCCGGCACCAGTCGGCGTACATGTGCGGCTGGCAGTGCGGAGACTTCACGATCACCGCTGAGAAGTTTCGTGGTTCCTGTCCGTGAGCAAGGAACAGCGAGCGGTCGTAGAGGTGGACCGGGCGCGTCGTGGCGACGAAGGTGAGGTTGCCCGCTTCGAGGACCGCCGTGCGGCCGGAGTTCCAGATCGAGCCGTGCGATTCGTTGATGAACCGTCCGTCCGACAGCAGGCGGACGGTGGCCGTGATGGGAAGCGGTGGGAATCGCTTGGGGTCGAGGCTGCCGCCGATCGTCGTCTTGATCGTTGCTCCAACGCCAGCATTGAAGGCGGCTTCCACAGCCGGAGCATCGACGATGGGCGCCAGCACGCGGCCGGTGTATCCGCCTTCAACGAGTGCCCGCACGATGGCGTTGCTATCACCGGAAGCGCCCGAGCTGGTCGCGTCCGCGGCGTCAGTGAGAGCGACGGTGCCTGTGGTCTCGGCCTTGGCGAGTCGCACGCTCTCATCGAGGCTGGTAAGCGGGACGAACATCTTTTCGTGATGTTCCCAGAAGGTCGTCGCGAGACGCTCGGCTTCGCGGGCTGCGAACGCTTCGTCTCCATCGGCCACGACGAGACTGTAGGTCTGCAGCTCGGCGACGTCGGTGAAGGGGTTGCCGATGAACATTCCGGCCGAGAGGCCCGGCGCCGTCTGTTCGAGCTGCTCGGCAGATTTCGTGCAGAGGCCGAAGGAGCCCGTCGCCGTGATCAGCTCATCGCCGCGGACGAGGGCGGGGATGGTGACGCGGGCGGTGACGGGGTGGGCCTGGCCGTCGAGGATCTTGAGGAGCAGGCGGGCGGCCCGCTGGCCGGTGGTGAAGAAATCGACGTGCGGGTAGGTGTGGTAGGGAACGACCGCGTCGGCGTTCTGAAGGATGCGACGGGTGAGGATGCCGTGGAGGTCCATCGAGATGACGATCGGGGTGCGCTCGCCGAGGATCTTGCGGGCTTCGGCCAGCAGGTAGCCGGTGACGTCGTCTTCCTTGAGCGTGGCGATCGCGCCGTGCATCACCAGGCACGCCGCATCGAGCGGGCCGGCTTTGCGGAGCGACGAGAGGTACTCGTCGGCGATGCGGGCGAAGTCAGCCTCGTCGACCGGACCGCCGGACGTCATGCCGCGGATGCCGTAGGTCGGGACGACGGCGACGTCGGAGCGCGCGGAGAAAACATTGACCGCGCCAGCGACTTCGCTGGTGACGTTGCGATGCCGCGCCAGGAGGTCGGGGCCGAACGAGGCGATGAAGTCGTCGTAGCGGGTGGGGACGGGGTTGAACGACGAGATTTCGTGAATGCACTCGGCGAGAGCGATCCGGAACACGCGGGGACCTCTAGAAGGAAATCAATTGAAGAGAAGACACTTAACGCAAAGACGCGAAGGCCGCAAAGAAACGCAAAGGAGAAAGTAGAAAGACGGAGCTGGGTGAAGGCCGCCGCACTCTTGCGAGCTTTTCTTGCACCCTCTTTTGGCCAACTCCGACTGAGCCGAGAATCGGCTGAAACTGTTTGTGACCCTCTTTGCGTTTCTTTGCGGCCTTCGCGTCTTTGCGTTACTGAGCGTTGCGCAAAAAGGTCAAACTGAGGTGCCTATGATTCCATTATGGGCAGGATGGAGCCGAAGCCGCGCGATTGGCGCGAATGGAGGAGGCTGCGTGCCTGGGAATTGCACCGGCACGGTTGGCGTAACCGCGCC
>JADZEF010000221.1 GCA_020850695.1 Planctomycetaceae bacterium
AACACAAAAAAGCCGGTCCCAGCATGGCCGGGACCGGCTTTTCGAGTGCTCTGTAAGCGGACGGACTCGTGATTCGGAACGACGTGAAAAGTGAGGCCGTCCGCTACGAGCTTCTCGTCAGCTGCGGTGCAATGGCAACACGTGCTCTTTCAGCGCCTGTTCGACCCGGCCCGCTTCGCGTTCCAATTCCTCCAGCATCGAGTCGGTCCCCTCGAAGCGTCCTGCGAATCCCCGCGATTCCAGTTCGGCGGCGAGCTTCTGCACGAAGACGGCATCGAAATTCGACGCGAGGCCCTTCAATGTGTGCGCCGCGTGCGCAAGCTCAGCGCCCCGCTGATCGCGAACCGCGACCCGCATCTGACTCATCAGCTCGGGCGCGTCTTCCAGAAAGAAGCCCGCCACGTCGGCGAGCAGGCCCGCATCTCCCCCCATGCGTGCCAATGCGGCACTCACGTTGATGACGTCGGTGGTGTCGTCCGAACGCGAAGTCTGGTCCACCAGAGACATCCTCTTGGGCGACTCAGAAAACGGATCGGAGCGATTGGAATTCATGAGATCACGCCTGCGGGCGGTTTTATTCACGGTTGAAACAATCCAACATCCACTCGGGATGGTACGTCACTTCGTCGGAAACTCAATCGTTGGATTTCCGCTCCACTTCCTCTTCTGTCTGGTCGATTGCGGCCCGGGTTTTCCTTCCGGCCTTCTCCGCCGCGGTGCGCCCTTTCTCAAGTGCCTGCTCCGTGTCGTCTTTCATTTTCTGCGTCTCAATGGTGACGGTCGTGCGGTCTCCCGACTTCTGGACCGTCATCCAACCCAGAAACAGCATCAATGCGATGGCAAGGACAATCGCGATGACGGCCTTCATTGCACAGAACTCCCGGCAGACCATGTACGAGCCCGCGCATCGCAGGTCGCGCAGTCTGTGAACTGATTTGACGCGGTCTGAACTGACAGTCGTTGTGCGTCGCCTAACGACTCACGGATTGATCTCACGTGAAACTGAGTCCCTCAAAGACAGGGGCGAAAAAATCTGGCCCGGCGTCGCTTTCAGAGCGATGGTGGGAATCGCTCCGTCCGCTCCGCCGGGCCAGAATCTGCCTGAACTCAGTCACGTCGACGAACTCCCCGTCTTCACCGGACCACTCCGTCGACCGGCCGGTCCTCATTTCATATCTTCTTTCCTTCGAGGGTGCCGCCGCACCCCTCATCGGCGGCACCCTGGCTTGCTGTCGGCTGCTCGCTTCGTTGTCACAAAGGCGTCGCGCGACGACCCGAGATCAACGAGATGATGAACAGCACGATGAACACGAGGAACAGAATCTTGGCGATCCAGGCGGCCGTTCCCGCCGCTGCGGTGAAGCCGAGGACGCCGGCGATCAATGCGATAATCAGAAAGGTGATTGCCCAGCTCAACATGGCGATTCTCCTGGAATGAGATTCGGGGCGATCAGTGAGGCTCCGGCAGTCCCCGCTGCCTCCAACCCTCCCAGACCAGTGCCCCCACCTGATTCCGGCCGGCGGGTGGATGGCGCGCCCTGTCCCCAGTCGCGGCACTTGCCGGCGATTCCGGCCGGCGTTCGTCGGCGAGGCTCTGGAGAGCAGGGCGTGCCGTCCAACCGCACAGGCGGCCGGCGACGGACCGATCGAAATGCAAGGTCCGTGCCAGTCTGCGCCAGGCAGCACTGATTGCTCATAAGTAGTGTATTTGTTGGGTATTGCGCGATCTCCGAGGATGCGAGGCGGGCGGCGACACGGTTTGCAAACGCGAAAGCACGGAGGCCAGCCCGGTTGCGAATCCACCAAGTGATGGCCTTGGGCGCAGCTGGGCGTTCTCAGTGTGCACCGCGACGGCACGCGCATTTCTTGGTCTCGTGCTCCAACGGTTCCCGCCGTCCTTCACCGCAACACCAAAGTCGGGATCTGTGAAGCCCTTGCGTAGAGAGGCGAACACCGACATCATGAGATCGAACGGCGCGTCCAGGTGGGAGGCCGTGTCCGGTTCTCTGGATCGTCGGTCCGTACAGGAACGCCCCCAGTTCCGACGTGCGCGAACAGACAACGCCGGCCGGACCCCCCTCACCGCATATTCCCTCTCATGAAACGCGAGTTGACTTCCCGCGCACATTTCGGTTTCGCCGGGCTGGTCGCGTTGCTGCTGCTGTTCGCTTACCTGTCGTATCGCAATACGCAGGTCATCGTTCGATCCCAGAAATGGGTCGAGCATACGTACCAGGTGACCGCCCGGCTCGAACACGTCTCCTCTCTCCTCCGCGACTCGGAAGCCGGAATCCGCGGCTTCGTCGTGACGGATGACCAGACCTTCCTCGCATCGCACACCGCGGCGGTCGCTCAACTCGATCAGGCACTCGAGGGGGCGCGAGAACTGGTCCACGACAATGAGGGACAGGGCGAACGTTTCGCGAATCTCGAGCGCATGGTGCGGCACGTGGTGGCCGGCCATGCCCGGGTGGTCGGATTGCGACGGAGCGAAGGCTTTGAAGCGGCCCGTGCGCAGATCAAAAAAGGGGAAATCAATGCGGAAGCGGAAGCGGCCCGCGAGCAGATCGCCGAGATGCGCCGGATCGAAGCGGACCTTCTGGCGACACGCAGGGCGCAAGTCCGCGCAGCCGAGCAATTCGCCACGGCCACGAACCTCCTGACGACGCTGGCCGCCATTTTGACGATCGTTCTCGTATATGCCCTCAACGCGAGTTACATCCGTGGGAGGGACCGTGCGGCCGGTTTGATTCAGGCGGAGCGCGAGAGGTTGCGGGTGACGCTGGCCAGCATTGGGGACGGCGTCATTTCAACCGATGTGATGGGGCACGTCACATTCCTCAATCCGGTTGCCGAGCGGCTGACGGGATGGACCAACGAGGACGCGATCGGCGTCCCGATTCAACGCGTCTTCCAGATCGTGAACGAGGAGACGCGGGAGACCGTCCAGAATCCCGTTGAAAAGGTGCTCGAGCGCGGGGCGATCATCGGGCTCGCCAATCACACGATTCTCCTCTCGAAGTCCGGTGAGGAGTGGCCCATTGATGACAGTGCCGCACCGATTCGAGACCCGGAGGGACAGCTCCAAGGCGTCGTGCTGATCTTCCGCGAAATCTCGGAACGGCGCCAGGCGGAACGCGAACTCCAGGAAACCCGCAAGGCCGCGGAGACCGCCAATCGAGCGAAGAGCGAGTTCCTGGCCAACATGAGCCACGAGATCCGCACGCCGATGGCGGCCATCCTCGGCTACTCGGAACTGATGGTGCCGCACCTCCAGGACGATCACTGCCGCAACTGCGTCGCCATCATCAAGCGGAACGGTCAGTTTCTGCTGGACATCATCAACGACATCCTCGATCTCTCGCGCATCGAAGCCGGCCGGCTCGAAATCGAACGCACGCGCTTCGATCTCGCCGAGGCCGTCAACGACGTTCTGTCCATGATGAGCGTGCGGGCCCAGGAAAAGAACATCGAACTCAAGGCCGAGTACGTGGGACGCCTGCCTGCAACCATCGAAAGCGACGCGGTGCGGCTCCGGCAGATTCTCGTGAACCTCATCGGCAATGCGATCAAGTTCACGGAGCAGGGACGGGTGAATGTCGCGGTCGAGCGGTTGGCATCCGCGGAACCGCCGAAGTTGCGGTTCACGGTCAGCGACACCGGAATCGGAATTTCGCCCGAGTTGCAGTCGCAGCTGTTCCAGCCGTTCTCGCAGGGGGACGGCTCGATTCGCCGGCGCTTCGGAGGGACGGGTCTGGGGCTGACGATTTCCAAGCGGCTCGCGGTCATGCTGGGAGGCGATATCTCCGTCAAGAGCCAGGTCGGTCGCGGCAGCTCGTTTTCGGTCACGATCGCGATCGCCCCGCTCGATTCGAACGAACTGCTGATTCCCGATCGAACGGCAGGACGCCCGGCGGGCGCTGTCGAACCGGCGTTGCCCCAAATTGCGGGGCGCATTCTCATCGTTGACGACCGCCGCGATGTCCGGTTTCTGGCGCAGGAGATCGTGACAAAGGCCGGCGGCCAGGTGGAAACCGCGGATGACGGTCGCGAGGCGATCCGCTTGATTCGCGAGCGGGAAGCGACGAACCAGCCGTACGACCTGGTCGTCATGGATATGCAGATGCCGGTTCTCGATGGGTACGAGACAGTGCGGATTCTCCGGGAAGGCGGTTACCGGAAGCCGATCATCGCGCTCACGGCGGGCGCGATGGCGGGGGACCGCGAGCGCTGCCTCGAATCGGGCTGCAACTCGTACGTCAGCAAGCCGATCGATCGGAAGGAACTCCTTCGCGTCATTTCGTCCGAGTTGGCCGGCGCAGGGCAGGGTGCGCCCGGAGCTTGAACCGCGGCGCGCGTCAGACAATGACGGGCACGTTCCGCTCGCGCTCGAACACGCGGACGTACTCTGCTCCCAGAAACAGAATTGTGCAGGCGTAATAGCACCAGACCAGCAAGCCGAGGAAGGTTCCCACGACGCCGTAGGCGCTCGAGTATTTCGTCCCGATGAGGAAGGCTGCCAGCACCTGCCGCCCCAGCTCCCAGGTGATCGCCGCGAAGGCCCCGCCCCGCACCGCGTCGCGCCACAGGACGCGCGGTCGCGGGAGCCACTTGTAAAGCATCGTGAAGGCGGCGAGGTTGAGGGCCACGGACGATCCCGTCTGCATCAGCGTCCAGAGCGAATCGGGCGTCGGCAGGATGTCGCGCGTCCGCGCCTGAATCGTCGCCATGACGGTCGCCGAGAGGAACGCCGCCACGACAATCGCGCCGAGCGAGAGAAGCATCAGCGCGGCGACGGCCCGCTCGATCAGCAGCCAGCGGATCGCGCCCAGCACGCCGGAAGAGTTCTCGCGAGTCACGTTCCAGATGCGGTCGAACGCCTGATCGAACTGCGCGAACCCGGCCAGGGCCGTGATCAGCAGCGTGACCAGTCCGATGGGGCCGCTGACTCCCGAGTTGCTTCGGACTTGCGCCAGCATCTCCTGCACCTGCGAGGCGACCAGCGGCGAGACATGCTGCTCGACCGTCCGCATCACCTCGAACTCGGCGCTCTGCCCCGAGGCGGTGGAACTGAGGATCCATCCGACGCAGGCGAAGAGAACAGTCATTAAAGGAAAAAGCGACAGCCCAATGAAGTAGGCCGCGGCGGCGGCCAGATGCGATCCGCCGTCGCGTTCGAAACCTTCATACGCGGCATACAGTCGAAGGGCCTCCCGCTTCAGCCGTTCCATAGCCTGGTTCCTGCCGTGACGAGACTATTCGACCAACCATCCCAACGCATTGAATGTCGCGTCAGCGCACGCGGCGCCGCACCGCGTAGCCGTACTGCGTCGGCCACCGCGGATCGCTCTCGAGTTCATGCGAGGCGCGGTGCGCCCAATACGGGTCGCGAAGCAGCTCGCGGCCGATCAGCACGAGATCGGCGTCGCACCGCGCGATGATCTCATTCGCTTCCAACGGGGACGTAATCAACCCCACCGCGGCCGTGCGGAGATGAGCGTCGCGCCGAATCCGGGCGGCGAACGGAACCTGGTAGTGTTTCTCCACGGGAATCTTGGCGACGGGAACCAGCGCCCCCGACGAGCAGTCGATCAGGTCGACGCCGCGGGCTTTGAGTTCCCGGGCCAGGACGACCGATTGCTCAATGTTCCAGCCTCCCTCGACCCAGTCGGTCGCGGAGATTCGCACAAACAGCGGCGTGCCGTCCGAGAGGACGCGCCGGACGGCCTCCGCCACTTCGAGCAGCAGCCGCATCCGGTTCTCGAGGTTCCCCCCGTAGCGATCGATGCGATGATTGCTGAGCGGCGAGAGGAACGAATGCAGCAGGTAGCCATGGGCCGCGTGGATCTCGATGACGCGGAATCCACTGCGGACCGCACGCTCGGCCGCCGAGACGAAGGAGCGCTTCACGCGCTCGATGCCCTCGGCGTCGAGGGGAACGGGTGCGGGAGATTCGGTCGAGAAAGGAACGGCGCTCGGGCCGATAACTGCCCATCCCCCGTGCTCCGCCAAAAGTGGCTTGCCCCCCTTCCAGGGAACGTCGCAACTCGCCTTGCGGCCGGCGTGGGCGAGTTGTATCGCGGGGACCGCCCCCTGACCTTCGAGGAACCGGGCGATGCGCGCCAGAGGTTCGGCGTGCGCGTCGCTCCAGAGACCCATGTCTCCCGGCGTGATGCGGCCGTCCCGTTCAACGGCCGTCGCCTCGACCATCACCAGGCCGGCGCCACCCGCGGCGCGGCTTCCCAGATGCACCAGGTGCCAGTCGTTCGCAAAGCCCTCCTCGGAGGAGTACTGGCACATCGGCGACATGCCGATCCGGTTGGGCAACGTCACGCCGCGAATCGTCAGGGGTGTCAGAAGGTCAACCGCTTCGCACTCGACTTCCACTTGAAAATGACTGTTGCCGGTCACGCCCTCGGGACTCGAACTCATCGTCGTCTCCTCAAGTTCTACCAGGGTGATCGGACGCCTCGAGCGCGAGGGCGTTCGACCGCGGCGCCATTCTTCCCCATCATTGCAGCGACTCGCGGCCTGTCGAGCCTTGAACCGGCATCCGGGAGCGCGTCCTGTCCTTGGCGGAGATGTCCTCTGGACCGCCACCACGTCAAGGGGTGCATCGGCATCCGAGCGCGGTGATGCGACAGCCTCCTGGGCCTCGACGATTGAAGAGGCGCGAGCGCACAGACTAAGGTTGTGACGTCCCGAACCGGATGAGCGTTCGATCGAGGGGGAGTGCGGTCGGAATGGCGCTGCGGCGAAACGTGCCGGGCGGCGTCCCATGATTCGACTCGGGAGTCCCCCTCGACTCCTCCCGCGCATCCCTCGATCGAGCTATGTCCGCCGAACCTGCCCCCTCCAGTTCCCTCTCCTCACCGTCGGCGGAAATCAGCCATCCGCTGGCGATTCGCGATTTCCGTAACTTCTGGCTCGCCCGGGTGTGCGGAGTCCTGGGGACGTCGGCGCAGAGTGCGGCGATCGCGTGGCAGGTTTATGACATCGCCCGCCAGAGTTCGGACGTCAGCGAGTCGGCCCTGTATCTGGGATTGATCGGCCTGGCGCAGTTTCTGGCCCTGTTCTGCATGACGATCCCCGCGGGGATCGTCGCGGACCGGTACGACCGCAAGAAAATCATTTGCGTGGTGCTTGTCGCGCAGTTCCTGCTGTCGATGGCGTTTTTTGCGTACTCGTTTCTGCCGGATCCACCCTTCTGGGGCCTGTTCGCTCTGAGCGCCGTTCTCGGGTTTCTGCGGGCCTTCAGCGCGCCGGCGTCTTCGGCGATGGGGCCCATGCTGGTTCCCCGGCATCTGCTGCCGCAATCGATCGCCGTGAACTCCATGGCCTTTCAGACCGGGTTGATCGCGGGGCCGGCGCTCGGAGGATTCCTCGTCGCGAGTTCTCCGCGGCTCGCTTACGGATTCTGCGCCGTACTGACGTTCGTCGCGGCGGCGCTCGTTCTGACGCTGAAGACTTCGACAAAGCCGCAAGGCGTGCCGGATGTCTCGAAGACCCGCATGATGGAAGAGGGAATGGCCTACATCTGGGCCAACAAAGTGATCTTCGGGGCCATCACGCTCGACCTGTTCGCGGTGCTGCTCGGCGGAGCCACCGCCCTCATGCCGATCTTCACGCGAGACATTCTCTCGGCGGGCCCGCAGGCCTTCGGCATTTTGCGGGCTTCGCCTGCCATTGGTGCGATCCTCACGTCGTTCATCCTGTCGACCCGTCCGATCCGGCGAAAAGCGGGGCCGTGGATGTTCGCCAGCGTGGCCGTCTTCGGGTTGATGACGCTCGTGTTCGGCGAGTCCAGGTCGGTGGTCCTGTCGATTATCGCCATGATCGTTCTCGGGGCGGCCGACATGGTGAGCGTGTACGTCCGCGGGACGCTGGTGCAGATCGTCACGCCCGACAGCATGCGCGGCCGGGTCGCGTCGGTTTCGTACCTCTTCATCGGGGCGTCCAACGAATTGGGCGAGTTCGAAAGCGGCGTCGCGGCCCACTACCTCGGCCCGGTTGGCGCCGCGCGATTCGGCGGGATCGGCTCGCTGATTGTGACCGCACTCTGGATCAGACTGTTTCCCGCCCTCTATCACGCCGACAGTCTCGACGCCCCCGAGCCCGCGTCCGCCCATTAGCCCGCTTCTCGATTTTTTCTCCGCACGGTTCGCATCCCGCCGTCGCCGCGGGCCTGCCATTTCGAGGGTTCTTCATTCAGCGTTCCCCTGATACCGGCATCTGAGGTGTGCCTTACGATGATCGAAGCCAAGGCGCGTCGCGGGACGTGTTGGATTCGTCCCCCGGGATGAGGAGATGGCCATGATCGGTCGCAGGGAATTCAGCGTGGCAGGAGTCACTGCAATCGCCGCGGCGGCGGTTTCGCGAGCGACAGCATTCGCGGAGGACCGGAGCAGCAGCAAAGGGGGCGACGCTCATCACGGCGCGTTCCGGCGGTGTGCCGAAGCCTGCGGAGACTGTCAGCAGGAGTGCGATGCCTGTGCGTCCCACTGCGTCGACAAACTGGCGAACGGGCAGAAGGGGCACCTGCAGACGTTGCAGACATGCCTGGATTGCGCCGCATTCTGCGCGGCGGCTGCGCGAATTGTTTCTCGTCAGGGACCGTTCTCGGACCTGATCTGCGAGAACTGCGCCGAAGCCTGCTCGCGGTGTGCGAAGGCATGCGAGCGACATCCCGACGATGCCATGATGAAGCGGTGCGCCGAAGAGTGCCATAAGTGTGAGAAGGCTTGCCGCGAGATGCTCGCTCACGCCAAGCAAAGCTGAAGTGGTCGTGCGGAGGATCTGCAGTGTTGCGCCCTCGAAGGGATCGTGACACGTCTCGTGTGTCTCTCAGGCAAACGCGGCTCCTCCGCACAAGGGGCGTCCTGGCCAATGACCATCGGGTGAGCAGCGCTCGCGCATTCTGATTGTTCGGATAACACGCCGAGGCCAAATAGCGGTCGATTCTGGCACATTTCTCTTCTTCCAGCAGTGGTCCGCCAGTTGCTGCTCGCAGCGACGGATGTTGACCAAACCGGGCCACCATAACTGGGAGAGAGTGCGATGAACGGTTCGTGGAAAGGTCTGGCATTGGCGGCTGCGGTGGCCGCGACGTCGCCCGCGTGGGCGACCGCACAGGAACGGGAAGTCGAGCGGACGACTCGACAGACGACAGTCGAGCGGGGGTCGGTCAATCGCATCACCACACTGATGAAGTCGGAAGTGACGCTTCAGGAAGGCGAACCGGCGGGGCAGATCGTGGATTTCGTCATCAGCGACCGCGGGTGCATTGAATACCTCGTGGCCGAGCATGACGACGGCTATTACCTCGTTCCGTTCGCCGCGGCCCGCGTCGATTTCCGGGCGCACACGGTCCGCTTGACGGTGACACAGCGCGAATTCCGCGATGTCATCGTCTTCAAGAACTCGGACTGGCCGAACCTGTCTGACCGCGCCTATCAGCAGCGGCTGAACAAATTCTGGGGCGTGCAGGCGGCCCGCGGGACAAACACCCTCGAAGAACGCACGACCAACAAGCCGATTCCTCGCGAAGGCAATCGTGATCGCGATGACGACCGGGACCGGGACCGGGACCGGGACCGTGATCGTGACCGGGACCGAGACCAGGATCGCGACCGCAACCGGGACGATGACCGCCGCCCCGACACTCGTAGTGACAATCCTCCCCGCGATCCGAAGTCGCCGCCGGCACGTGATCCGAAGTCGCCGAAGACCACTCCGCCCGCTGCTCCCGGCACTCAACCGGGCGCCCAGCCGCGCGACCCGGCCCCGCGTCCGAACCCGGATGCTGGCCCCAAGCCCCGTCCTCGCACCGAGGTCCCGCCGAAGCCTCCCGCACCCAGCGGCAACACCGGAAACGAAGAGTCCAAGAAGCCGCGCAACGATAAGCCCTGACGCGGTGTTCGAATGATTTCTGGACACAATCCGCACGATCCCTTCGACCGGGATCCGACGACGGCGGCGATCGAATCATTTCGGTCGCCGCCGTCGTGCTTTTCCAATGGCGAAACGGGGGGGCTGAATTCGATCTGAACCCATCGCAACGTTCATCGTGGTTTCAGGTTGGCTTCCTATGCTTTCACCATGCGAGACCGGGTGTGTTCCGGCCCCGCGAGGGACGAACGAGCGACGGAGTTCAGCCATGAAGAGTATCGCGTGGTCGGTCGTGTTGTGCGGGATCCTGGGGGGCATCGCCGTCGGCGAAGATCAGAGAGGGGACCGGGACCGTGGCAGGGGCCGTGACGACCGCTCTGACCACGACCGCTCTGGGAACGGCGACCGCGGTCGCTTCGGAGGGCGGGGATGGTCGCACGATCGCGAAGATCGCGACGAACCGCGCATGGCCTGGCACCGCGATCGAGACGACCGAGGTGGTTCTCGATGGAGCGAATGGCAGGGTCCTCGACGGGACGGCGATGGCCGCTTCGCGGAAGCCCGGCACGACGGACGGCATCGCGATGGAGATCGGTTCGCCTCTCATCGTCGCCATGACCGATGGCCCGGCGGCGACCGCTTCGCGGGTTCATCGCGCCACGGTCGCAAATGGCAAGTCGCCGATCGCGGAGGGGATTCGCACTGTCGCGAAGCGCGGCATCATCATCGACGGCACCATCACCACGGGGGGCGTTACGCCTCGCATGGCCGTCATCACCACCACCGTCATGCCTCGCACCATCGCCGCCATCATCACTCGCGGTGGGCCCATCATCGCGGCGGTCACGGGCGTTATGCTCATCATGGCATGGGACGGCGCCATCACCATCGCTTCGCCCATGCGGGCTTCGGCGGCCACCGGTTCGCCGCACGCTTTGGCGGACATCACTTTGGCGGGCACGGCTTCGGCAGGCATGGGTTCGGCGGTCATGGATTCGCTCGCACCGCCTGGGCCTCGCATGGTGGTTTCCCCCATGGCTTCGGCGTGTGGGCCGATAAGGATGGGTCGATCAGCAAGGACGACGTTCTGAAGCGATTCGACGCGATCGACGCCGACAAGGACGGCAAGCTGAGCAAGTCGGAACTGGATGCTCACAGGCGCGAGGTGTGGAAGAAGTTCCATGCAGCCCATTCGGCCGGGCGCCATTCAGGCAGGCATCATCACGGCGAGGGTCGCGACGGGGCGAAGGACAAGAAGCCGGCCGACGAGCCGAAGAAGGACGAGGGTCCGAAAGACGCGCCGAAGGGAGAATCGCCGAAAGCGGAATCCAAGGCCGCCACCGACGGCGCGCCCGCGACGGCGGAAGTCCCCGTCGCTGCTGCCGAAATCAGTGACGCGCCGGCGATTGCGGAGCTGGCGCTATGATTCAACGGACGAGTCGGCCGTTGAGGGATCCTGGAATTTGCGCTCTTATTCTTCGCCGGGACACAACCCTCGGCGTTCCATCGGAGACCCGTTCATGACTTGAGAAAACGAGAATCCTGGATGCCTGCGTAAGCCCGGCGAACCTGAAGTGGTTTGCCGGGCCGTTCGCGTTTCCTCATAACAGCCCCCTGATGTCGGCGCGCTCCCTCGACGACAATCGATTTTGCTCCACTCATTCCCTCCGCCCGGGTGCCCTATGCGGATTCTGGTGATTGAAGATGAACCCGACATGCAGCAGGTCATTGCGGCCTCGCTGCGTGAAGAGGACTACGCCGTCGACACCGCCGATGACGGCGAGGATGGTTTGTTCAAAGCGAGAGCGTGGGAATATGACGCTATCGTCCTGGACGTCATGCTGCCGCGCATGGATGGCTGGACGGTGCTCAAACGCCTTCGTGTCGAGAAGCGGACTCCCGTGCTGATGCTGACGGCCCGCGATGCCGTCGACGACCGGGTGAAAGGACTCGACAACGGGGCCGACGACTATCTCACCAAGCCGTTTGAACTGAGCGAACTGCTGGCGCGATTGCGGGCGCTCATCCGCCGTGCGGCGGGACAGCCGCGGCCCGTCATCGAGATCGGAGATATCTCCATCGATACCGGCTCGCGCAGCGTGTCGGCCGGGGGCAATGCAGTTTCCTTGACCGCAAAAGAGTACACTCTTCTGGAGTTCCTCGCGCGGAACCGCGGAAATCTCGTCACCCGCACAATGATCTACGAGCACCTCTTCGACGAGCACGACGAGACCCTCTCCAATCTCGTCGACGTCTATATCTCGAATATCCGCCGCAAGGTGGGACGCGACTTCATCACCACGCGTCGCGGTCAGGGATACATCATCGATGGCTAGATCGATTCAATGGCGGCTCCAGGCGTGGCATGCGGCGATGCTGGTCGCCGTGCTCACGATTTTCGGGGCGGTGGTTTACGGACTTCAGTGGCAGACGCGGCTGCAATCGATCGATGCCGACCTCGATCGCACCACCGATGTGCTCAGCTCGCGGTTGCGGCGACTGGTGACGTTTCCATTCTTTCGCTGGCCGCCTCGGCCGCCCGGCGCTCCCGGCCGGCCGCCGACCGAAGTCAACGAGCCCGCCGTCGCCGAGATCCCCGGCGAGCCGTTGCCTGTCGAACGTCCCGCGGGACAGGGAGAAGGACGTGGTTTGCGGGGCGAACCGCCGCGCGGTCCCGGAGATTTTGTCCGCGTGGATCGCGGAAGTCCCAATGAGACGGCCTCAGCGGCATCGAGGACGGGGGATAGCCAGCCCCGCACGCCCCCCATGTGGTCCTGGGGACCGGACGGTCGCGGCGGATTTGTTTTTGGTCCGGCTTTGAATCCCCCTGCCGCGGGGCAGCCACCGCCCGGTTCACCTGGCGGGCCGCCTGCCGATCCCAATGCGAGCGGCCCCTTCGCACTGACGGCGCTGGGTGATCGGCGCACGCCGAGCCTTCAGTTGCCGGAAGAGTTCGCCCAGCAATTTGACAGCGAAGAACCCTCGCACCGCTACTACTCGATCTGGGACAAGGACGGAAAGCTCCTCGCGAAGTCCGGCGGTGCACCGGAACTCGAATTTCCCAAGCTGAAACTCGCCGAAGGAAACATCCCCGTGCGGACGGTGCGGTCGCGAGGGAACCTTCGCGAAGTCATTCACGTGTCGCGTTTCGAGATGAATGTGCTGGTCGGGCGGTCGATCGAAGAAGACCTTGCGGCCCAGCACGCTTCGGGATGGGCCCTGGCCGGCGTCGGGCTCGGGGTGCTGGGCATCGGATTGCTCGGGGGATGGTGGTCGGCTTCGCGGGCGATCCGGTCGATCGCCGTGATGACTCATTCGGCGCAGGAGATCTCCGCTCAGAATATTTCGAAGCGGCTCGACGTCTCGGAGACCGATGATGAACTGGGGCAGTTGGCAGTCGTCCTGAACGAAACGTTCGACCGGATTCAGGCTGCCTTCGAGCGGCAGCTGCGATTCACCGCCGATGCATCGCACGAGCTCCGCACGCCGGTGGCCGTGATTCTCGCCAACACCGATCTCGCGCTGTCGCGGCCGCGTTCGGCCGAGGATTACCGCGAAGCACTGGAAGCCTGCCGGCGCGCGGCCCAGCGCATGCGGTCCCTCATTGAAAGCCTCCTTTCGCTCGCCCGATTCGACTCTGGGCATCCGACCCTCTCGCTGGCCCGTGTCGACCTGACGCAGGTGGTGCAGGATGCCGCGGGGCTGGTCAAGCCGCTGGCCGACCAGAAGCGGATCCAGATCCACCTCTCGTCCGATCCCGCGACGGTCGAAGGAGATCGCGAACGACTCAGCGAGGTGATCACCAACCTCCTGGCGAACGCGATTCGATACAACCGCGAGGATGGGACCGTGAGCATCGTGGTCAACGGGGACGCCCAGCAGGTTCGCCTGACCGTGACCGATCAGGGGATTGGAATCCCGCCCGAGCATCTCCCGCACATCTTCGAGCGGTTCTACCGGGTCGACAAAGCCCGGAACCGGAACGATGGCGGGAGCGGGCTCGGCCTCGCCATCTGCCGCACAATCGTCGAAGCCCACCACGGGGCGATCTCGGCGACGAGCAAGGCCGGCGAGGGAACGACGTTCGAAGTCCGCCTGCCGCGGCTGCACGAGACGACGGCGATCTGACGCGGCATTCCGCTTCGGCAGGATGCAGGATCACGGAAGCGACGGAAGGCGAGGCTATCATTGGTCTTTGGTCAATGACCAATGGCCAATGACCAACGACCAATCCTGTTTTCCGACCGTGCGGTGACGGTCGCGTTGAGCGGGCATCGCGGAAGCCGGTGCAAGTGCCCGGTTCGCGGGTATGATGGAACGCGGCGGGCAGGTTTCCGCTTCCAACTCCGTGTCCCCCGCCGTCAACCTGCACAGAATTTCGCCGATTGATGAGTTCCACCGAGCCCGCTTCGCCCGCAATCGCCCGCGACGCCGTCCACTCGCAACTGGCGGCCGAAGGGATCACCGTCCGCATCCGATGGTTCGGGCTGTGCGTCGGTTATGTCCTCGTCAACCTCGTCGACCGCGGAACGAATCCCCCCGCACTCAATGCGATCCTGACGCTGGGGGCTGTCTACGCCCTCATCGACACGTATTTCAGCCTCCGCGGCCGCGTCTTCCTCAGCGACCTGCCGCTCCTCATCTCGGGGATGGAAGCGGTTTTCATCGGGCTCCTCTGTCACTTCGACGGGGGGCTCAACAGCCCGTTCCGTTTCTATTACTTCCTGTCGCTGATGGTGGCCGCCATCCGGCACTCGCCGACCGTGACTTACATCACCTTTGCGCTCCACTCGATCAGTTTCGCGGCCCTGGCCCTATCGGTCGGCGTCGACAGCCGCGACGAAGGGGTGGCGATGGCCCTGACACTGGTCCTGATGGGCTGGGTGACGTGGGCCAGCACGTCCCTCTCGGGGCTTATCAAGTCGTCTTCGCGCCGGATGGGAGAGCTGAATGCTGAACTGCAGCGCGAGCAGGCTCTTCTCGAAGAGCGCATCGCCGAGCGAACCCGCGAGCTGCAGCAGTCACAGGCGCTTCTCGTTCAACAGGAAAAGCAGGCGGCGTTCGGGCTGCTGGCAGCCGGCATTGCGCACGAGGTGGGCAACCCGCTCGCGGCAATCAGCGGGCTGGTGCAGATGCTCAACCGCCGCGAACAGTCCGAGTACACCCGCGAGCGGCTGCACATGGTTGACGACCAGCTCCGCCGCATCCAGCGGACGCTCCGCGAGCTGGTCGACTTCAGCCGTCCCGCCACGTCGAACCCCAGCCAGTGCGACATCCACGACGTGATCGATGCGGCCCTCAACATCGCGAAATACTACAAGCGAAAGAAAGGGAAGCGGATCGTCACCCGGTATGCAGAGGCCCTGCCGCGCGTGCGGATCATTCGCGACCAGGTGGTGCAGATCTTCCTGAACCTGATCCTCAATGCGCTCGACGCCACGGAGGAAGGGGGGACGATCGAGATCGCCACGTCGCTCGAGTCGGGATGGATTCGCGTCGCCGTGGCCGATGACGGGCACGGGATCAAGCCGGCCGATCGCGATCGTGTCTTCCAGCCCTATTTCACCACTAAGCCGACGGGGACGGGCCTCGGCCTGTTCGTCTGCCGTAACCTCCTCGAACGGACGGGCGAGGGACGAATCGACCTGACGCAGTCCTCATCCGAGGGAACCACGTTCACCGTGGCGCTCACGTGCGAAATGGTTCGCAGGCACCCGGACGTGAAACCGCAGCAGATGGCCTCGACGATCGAGGAACCGGCGATCCGGGAGTGACGCGTCATTGCGTCCATCACGTTCGCGAGCCGTCACGACCGCAGAATCCCCGGAATCGGCGCACCTTCCGGAACGACGGAGATCGGCCGTCCCGTCCTGTCGATCAGCGGAATCTGCGTATCAATTCCCAAGGCCTGATAGATGGTCGCCGCGACATCGCCGGGACTTTGGCTCGCTCCCAGCGGGTAGGCTCCCTGGGCGTCGGTTGCGCCGATCACCCGGCCCCCTTGCGTGCCGCCCCCCGTGAAGAAGATCGACCCGGTGTAACACCAGTGGTCGCGCCCGCCGTCCTTGTTGATTCGCGGGGTGCGTCCAAACTCTGTGAGGAAGACGATCATGGTTTCCGCGAGGCGGCCCGAGTGATCGAGATCCTCGATCAATGCGGCAAACGCGCGGTCGGCCCCGGCGAGATGATACGGCTGCCTGACGATCTCGCAGATCGGCGGGTGGTTCTGACCCGGCGCGTTGTGGTTGTCCCACGTGTTGCCAGAATCCCCGTCGACGCCGTAATCGACCAGCACGAAGGGAGCGCCCGCTTCCACCAGACGGTGGGCGAGGAGGCAACGCTGTCCGATTTTGGTGCGGCCGTATCGATCGCGTGTCGCGTCGGTCTCCAGACGCAGGTCGAAGGCGCGGCGGACGTCGGGCGACAGCATCAGGTCGAAGGCCGCTCCGTATTGGCGGGAGAGCAGATCCGCGGAACCTTGGCGGTCGATGCCTCGCAGAGTCGAATCGAGTCGCTGCTGGAGACTGCGCCGAGCGGACAGCCTTCCCGTGGTCAGGTCGGGCAAGTAGTTCAAACCCTGCATGTTGACCTGTTCTTCGGGAAGGTTCAGCGGTCGCGACCCTCCGGTGCAGAAGGGGTCGTACTCGTGCCCCAGCCAGCCTCCCGTGAACGGCGTTTCGGCCCCCGCACGCGTGGTGCCGGGTGCGGCGATGTAGCCGGGAAAGCCGTTGCGCGAACCCCGCCGGCTGCTGCAGATGGAGCCGATATTCGGCTCGGAGAATGTCTGTTGAGCGGTGACGTGCCGCCCGGAGAGACAGTGCGCCTGGCCGATGAAATGGTCGTTGCTGTCGTGCGAGAACGTCCGGACGAGCCCCAGATGCCCTGCAAGGGGAGCGAGACAAGGGAGCGATTCATTGAAGAAGACGCCGGGGACGGACGTCTGAATCGCTCCCAGCGTCCCGCGGATCTCGGCGGGCGCGTCGGGCTTTGGATCGAACGAATCGATGTGCGTGACACCGCCGGACATCCACAGAAGGATGACGGAACGCGCGGAGGCCGCGATCGATCGACGAGTCTCTCCCGCTTGCAGCGCATGCCCGCCGGCATCTGGCAGAGCCGCCCATCCCGCGAACCCGAGTCCGCCGAGTCGCAGCATGTCGCGGCGGCGAAGAAGTTGGGACCAGGCCGGTGTGCCCTGAGTGCGGTCAGTCATCGGGACCTGCCCCTGCCGAGAGAGGCGCCGCGTACCGTTCTCACAATGGTGACGGATATTCGCCGGCGCTGCCGCTGCCAGTATCCGCTCCGCGGCGAATCGTCGCCAGCATTTCGTGAGCGGTCGATGCGGGGCGAGTTGCCAATGGCCTCACACGCCCGAGCGGATGAAGATCTCGTCCCCGTCCTTCATGATGTGCTCTTTGCCGACCAGCTGGTTGAGCCCCGCGGCCTTCAGCTCACGCTCGGAGCCCAGCCGCAGCAGGTCGTCCACCTGCCACACTTCGGCCCGCACGAACCCGCGGGCGAGGTCGCTGTGGATGGCGTCGGCCGCGTCGACGGCGGTGCCGTCCCGCTTCATCAGCCAGGCGTGCACTTCCTTTTCGCCCGAGGTGTAGAACGTGATCTGGTCGGTCACTTCGAAGATCATGCGGAGCAGGCGGGTGCGGGCCGGCTCGCCGAGCCCCATTTCCTGGGCGAACAGCTCGCGGTCTTCCTCGGCCAGCTGTGCGACTTCGAGCTCGAGCCCGACCGGCGCGGCCAGGACACGCAACCCCTTCGCTTCGATGGCCGCAACGACCGCGGGATCGAACGCGGAATCGGCCGTGTTGAGGACCACGAGCCGCCGCTTGATGGTGAGCAGCGAGAACGACTTCGTCGCTTTCTCCTGGGCCTCTGTGAACTCCATGCCGAACAGCGGCTCGCCCCCTTCCAGCTTGGCGAAGATCGGCTGCAGGCAGTCGGCTTCGGCCCGCAGTTCCTCGCGGTCGGGGCGGGGCTTCGCGACGTCTTTCTTGAGACGCTCCAGCCGGTTCGTGACGACCGCCAGGTCCGCCAGGATCAGGTCGGCCTCGAAGGCTTCGACCTCAGCCTTCGCGTCGACTCCGGCATAAACCCCAATGACCTGCACCAGCGCGTTCGCTTCGCGGATGACGCCGAGCCGCGAGGCATTCTGCTCGGGATGCTCGCGGCTGAGGCCGGGCGTGTCGAAGAGCTCGATGCGGGCGGGGACGATCTTTTTCGGCTTGTAGTGCGCGACGAGTCGGTCGAAACGCTCGTCAGGAACGACGGCGATTCCGGACTGCCCCTGGTGCGAACGGGCCGGGTCGGCTTTCGTGCCGGTCAGCAGCTCGAACAGGACGCTCTTGCCGCCCCCCTGGTATCCGACGAGTCCGATCTTCATGGGAAGAGGCCTGGTGTCGAGGGTCGAGTGTCCGGGAACGTAGACGGATTGCGGGCGATTTCGCCGGCGGTGGTCACCGCTTGCGGGTTCGCAATGCCTTGGCTTGGCAGCGCTACGAAAAGAATTGCCCGTCGCCGGTCGGCTCGAACGCGTTCACGAAGTGCTGAATTTCCGGATATTTTACCCCATCCGGCCACACGATGGCCACCACGTCGAACCGCGCCCGATGCTCGAGCAGTCGGCGGCGCTTGAGGTAGGCGAGCGCCTGGCGCGTCATCCGCTGCTGCTTGTCTCGGCCGACGGCTTCCGCGGGATGGCCGAGGGCGACGTTGCGGCGGGTTTTGACTTCGACGAACACGATCGTCGGGCCATCGAGCGCGATGAGGTCGAACTCGCCCCAGCGGCCGAGCCATTGGCGCGAGACGATTCGATAGCCCTTCTGACGAAGAAAGCGGGCTGCCGCCCGCTCTCCCTGGTTGCCGAACAATTTTCGCCAGAAGCCGCGCATGGCCGACTCCGGGACAAGGCCCAACCGACGACCGAGCGCATTGCCCGGCTGTCAGCATACGCCTGGCACGAAGATCACTCTTCGTTCTTCTCGTGGCGCTCGGTCAGGCGGGTCGCCTTGCCGACGCGTTCGCGGAGGAAGTAGAGCTTCGCGCGGCGGACGCGGCCGCGGCGCTTCACGACCACCTTCTCGATCTTCGGCGAGTTGACGGGGAACGACCGTTCGACCCCTTCGCCGCCGACGATGCGGCGAACGACAAACAGTTCCCGCGTGCCGGCCCCGCGGCGGGCGATGACGATGCCGTTGAAGATCTGGACGCGGGACTTATCCCCTTCCAGAATCCGCTGGTGGACGTCGACGGTGTCGCCGATGTCGAACTGGAGCGGAGTCTCGCGGAGGCTCGACTTTTCGGCGTGGGTGAGAAGGGGGTGTTGCATGGGAGTTCAAGTGGTAGGGTGGGCACGGCCCACCGGGAGAGGCAATCGGTCGTCAATTCATGGTGGGCGGCGCCCCCATGACAAACTCGTGGGCAGTGCCCACCCTACTTTTTGCTCTGTCGCGTCCGTTCCAGGCTTTGCTCGTGCCGCCAGCGGGCAATCTCTTCGTGATTCCCGTTGAGCAACACGTCCGGAACGGTCATGCCGCGGAAGTCCCGCGGGCGGGTGTACTGCGGGTATTCGAGGAGCCCGCTCTCCGCGAACGATTCATAACGGATACTCGTCTCTTCTCCAAGCACATCCGGGATCAGCCGGATCACCGCATCGATCAGCAGCATCGCCGGCACTTCGCCGCCGTTGCAGATGAAGTCGCCGACCGAGATCTCCAGCGGCTTCAAACCCAACCGGATCCGCTCGTCGAATCCTTCATACCGCCCGCACATCATCACCAGTCGCGGATGCGTCGACAACTCTTCGACCAGTCGCTGGTCCAGCCGACGCCCTTGCGGAGTCAGCATCACCAGTTGTCCCGGGGCGTCTCCCTGCTTCTGAACATGCTCCACACAGTCATAGACCGGCTGACAGCAGAGCAGCATTCCCGGACCGCCGCCGAACGGCTTGTCGTCCACCTTCTGGTGCTTGTCCGCCGTCCACTCCCGGAAGTCCCAGAGATGGATATCAACGAGACCGCGGTCGATCGCCTTCTTCAGGAGGCTCTGGCCGAGATACCCGTCGAAGATCCGTGGGAAGAGGGTGAGGACGTCGAAACGCATCGGAGCGGGGCGGGGTGCGAAGAGGTACGAAGGGGTGTGAAAAGGTGCGAAGAGGCAGGAAGGCTGGCTCTCGACCGATCACGGGGCTCTTTGAACCTTCGGTCCGCCCAGCACGTCAGCCTTCGGCCGACGCTTCGCCGCCTTCCGCGCCTTCGGCGGGGGCCGCTTCGGGCTTCGGCTTGATCTTCGGCGGAGTCATCGGGGCAGGGGCCGCACCGGTGGTGAAGCTGTTGG
>JADZEF010000222.1 GCA_020850695.1 Planctomycetaceae bacterium
CGAACGGTGCTGGTAATGGAGAAGGGATCCATCCAGTGCTGGATGGTCCACTCGCCGGGGGTCGTGATGATCTTTTCCTCGCCGACCAGCAGCGTGTTGGATGTTCCATCGGTCACGTCGCGAATGCCGATCCGCGAGGCCCGCAGCACGAACATGCCGGGGCTGGCGGTGTTGCCGGCGCCGTTGAAGTCGTTCGTCCCGCCGTAGACGGTGCATCCCGGCGTGCTGCTGCACTGGTTCGCATAGCTGTATGTCGAGGCGGGTCCGGCACTGCCGAAATAGCTCGCGGGAATGCCCGAATAAACCGGCGTCGTTGCGCCCCAGGGGCCGCCCCCTTCATCGGTCTTGCTCGTCCCTGGATCGCTGGGGCATTGATAGGCAGGCAGCAACAGCTTGACGGCGGGAAGCGCCGCTGCGGCCGCCTGATAGCCGCTGGCGGACGCGCCCTGCGGCTGAGAGATGTTATTGGCTCCCATGCCGGTGACCATGGCGTTGTACAGCGGCGCCTGGTCGATATAGGGAAGGATATGGCCGCGCCAGTTGAAGAGGCAGTGCCCGGTGCTCCCTCCCGCCCCCCAGTTATAGTTCTGCGAGTCGCCGCTCCCGCCGAACGGGAAGACGCGGGCGGTGTCGTGATAGTTGTGGAGGGCGATGCCGATCTGCTTGAGGTTGTTGCGGCACTGCGTGCGCCGCGCGGCCTCGCGGGCCTGCTGGACGGCCGGAAGCAGCAAGGCGATGAGGATCGCGATAATGGCGATCACCACGAGAAGTTCGATGAGCGTGAAGCCCGACGGGCGTCGTCTGGACATGGAAGCCACTCCAACCGGAACCGGATGAGAGCGAGGGAGCCCGCGCGGCACTTGCCGTCGGGACCTCGGAAGAGAACAACCTCGAACGAAGCGGAACGACGGGGTATCCCGCCGTGGTGGGAGGCGGCCATGGCCGCGCACCCGACGGACTCCGTCGAAAAAGTTCTTCAATCGCTCAATGTTCGGCCGGCGGCGCGCCGGACACGGGCGTGACGGCATCAGTCCTCGAACAGAGATCGGCAGGTCCGGCGCGGAACATGCCGCTATGACAGCGCAGCAGATGGGACTTCAATATCGATGCGGCCTCGCGGAACTCGCGCTCCTCGAGCCGTCGGGTGATCGCGCGATGCTCGTCGATCGTCTCGCGCATCATGCGGGTCGACTCTTGCCGATCCACCTCCGGGAAGGGGCTGTTCGGAAGAGGGGCGTGGCGGTAGATCGTGGCCAGCCGGGAGTTCTCGGCCATGCCGACGAGCACTTCATGGAAGCGATGGTCGGCTTCCGAGAAGCCGGCGGTGAAGCCTTCGTCGCAGAGCATCTCCATCATGCCGGAAACCTGGTCGAGGCGATCGATGCCCCGCGGCGAAACCCGTCCCGAAAGTTCCAAGAGCTGAATCGCCCCCAGTTCCATCGACAGACGGACCTCAATCACTTCGTCCAGCGACGCGACGTCGACCTCGGGAACGAAGAAGCCCCCCTTCGCACCGGACTTCAGCAGTCCGTCATGGGCCAGCAACCGCATCGCTTCACGAATGGCTCCACGATGCGCCCCCAGTTCCGCCGACCACTTCTCCTCGGCCAGCCGCGATCCCGCCGCCAGACGCCCTCCCAGCAGCAAGGCACGCAGCCGCTCGTAGGCATCCAACGTCTGAGACGATCGCCGTAGATCATTCATGGCGAGCAGCGTACGGATTTTGTCGACAGAAAGCAACCACTTTCTGGCGACACAAGGTGGGGGTGTATCCCCGACATATGGGTCAGTCCCGTTCCGCGAAGGGGAACGCGTTCCTCGATGCCCTCGACAGGCGGGAACGCAACCGAGCTGTTCCGGCTGTTGCCTGCGGCCCGAGCAGGGGAGGCTTCCGCCTGCCCAGAATCAGAGTGTCGAACGAGATTGGCAGACGAACCAGCCCTACGGAACTCGGGTTGGAAGGCCGGAGCGAACCTGAGAGCAGGAAGCTCCGCGACCGCCATCAGTTCGTCGCTCAACGGCCGATCAGTCGCCCGAACCACTGCGCCAGGCGAGACTGTCGACCCGAATTGCGGCGGGAGACGCCGACCAGCTGCAGCGCATCCGGTGCGGCGCCGAAAACGTGGTCGAGGTCGTGCCGCCCCGTTCCCTGATCGGCCGCGGGCATCTGTCCCTCCTGCTGCAGGGTTTCCACCTGCGCGAGGAAACGGCTCAGCCGCCCGAAATCGCAACCCCACGACTCGATCTCGGCGGACTGGCATCCCGGCTCTTCGGCCCGGCACCAGTTGACGTACATCGAGATCCACTCGGCAAATGGGAGGTCGACCGTCGGCCGCTCGACGTTCCAGCCCAGGTGCAGCCGCTCCCCCAGCAACTCGACCAGGTCGGCATGGTTCGCCGCAACCCGGTCGCGGAAATCCCAGGCCCGGTCCGGCGTCAGTAACGGGTGGAGATTCTGCAGGCCTTCGATGCGGAACTCGCGGAGGATCAGCACGAGTTCCATGAGGCCCGCTTCCACGGACGCCTCGCCGAGCCGCCACTCCTGCGTCACAGTCCCCGGCTCCGACCAGCCTTCGGGAGCGCCGGGAAGGCAGAGACGCCTCAGATATCCTTCGGTGATGATCGGCATGAACGCATGCGCGACGCTGGCGCACAGCAACGAGACTTCGGCCAGATAGGAAACCATCGCGGGATCGGTCGCGACCCAGGGGCGGAAGAGGTCCCGCAGTCGCACGTCGTAGAGAACATCGACGTTCCAGGCGGCGAGGTCTCGGGCGAAGCGCCGCACCCAGATCTGGTGGGCTTCGTTGTAGGCGTCGTCCTCCGGCCTGCCTACCCGCTCCTGGTGCCGGTAGGAAATAAAGACCCGGGGGCGACGATAGAAGGTCATCCGGTGACCTCGTGCGGGGGAAGAGAACCCTGACGCAGGCGGATCTTAGGCGGACGGTTGGGGAGACGAATAGACCAATCCTAGGGGCAGCGTACGAGCGGGGATGGCGGGGCCGCGTCGATGCGGCGCGGCCCACCTTACGAGACCCGAAGCCCGATAGGGCCATGCTTCCCCAAAAGCTCGAAGCATTGCACCCGGCGGGCTCGTGGTCACTCCATGCCGGTGACGCGGGCAGGGTCGGTGCGGGACTTCTGGACTTCCAGCAGGCGGGTGCGGTAACGGTCGTAGAACTTCGTCTGGCGGCTTTCCAGCGCGATCGGGCGGCCGTCGATGTGGAGGGCCTTGAGCTGCGTGGCGGGTTGCAGCGGGGAGCCGTCGGTCACCTGGAACGTCGCCTGCTTGCCGATGGTGAGCGAGCCGAGACGGTCGGCGAGGCCCAGGATTTCGGCGGAGCTGAGCGTCACGCCCCGCAAGGCGGCCTCTTCGGGGAGGCCGTGGGCGGCCGCCATGCCGGCCTCGAAGGGGACGTTGCGACTGTTGGACGCGTTGTTCGAGCGGAAGCAGAAACGGACCCCCGCGGCGTGCAGCCTGCCGGCGTTGGCGTAGGGAGCGTCGTGCGGGTCGAACTCGCTGACGGGGGCCCGCATCACCGGGCCGACGATGACCGCCACGTCGCGGCGCTTGAGTTCGTCGGCCAGCTTCCAGGCGTCGGTTCCCCCCGTGATGATGATCTTGAGCTTTTCCTTCTCGGCGAAGAGGAGGGCCTCGGCGATTTCCTTCCGCGAGTTGGCCTCGATGAAGACGGGCTTGTCCCCGCGGATGTAGGGACGCATGGCTTCGTGGCGGGGGTCGGGGATCGGGGCAGGGGGGGATGGCTTCGCCGAATCCGCGGGTGTGTTGGAGCCTTCGGATGCGGAAGCTGGCTTTTCTGTCGCTCCATTCCCCTCTCGCGCCGTGCTTCCATTCCGCTGCATGGCGCGGTCATACAGCCGCGACTCGCGAAGGAACTCGGCCTGCTGCTCCTGGCGCTTCGTCGTGTCGCCGCTCGGCCACTGGATCTGGAGGCCGGCGGTGTAGTCGAGGATCATCTCGGGGGCCGTCCAGCCGGCGAGGCGGGCGAGCGAGGCCTGGCCCGAGATGAGGCCGCCGGTGGGACGGAGGAGGATGGTCGTCACGCCGCCGATGCGGGTGACGGGGAGCAGTTCACTATCGGGGTTGAGGGCGATGCCGGCCCGGAGGTCGGGCTGGAAGACGCCGCTTTCGGCGAAGTCGCTCGTCTCGGATACTTTGCCGATTTCGGTGAGGCCGAGCGTCGTCCCCGCATCGATCAGCCCCGGATAGATGTGCAGGCCGGTCGCATCGAGGGTCTTGGCATCGGGCGGGACTTCGACCGCCGACCCGACGCCAGCGATCTTCCCGTCGACGACGAGGAGCGTGCCGCGTTCGATGTCCGGAGCGTCGATGGGATGGAGCGTGGCGTTGATGTAGGCATACTTGCCGCTCGGCGACGGCGTGGCATCGAGCAGCGGGCGGCGCGTGGCGGCGTCGGGGGGTGTCCAGGGGAGTACGGAATGGGGGGATGGGGAGAGGGGGAGAGGGGGGGATTGCTTCGCCGAGTCCGCAGGCGTGTGGGAGCGATCGGGCAATAAGGCTGTCTCTTCTGTCCCCCCATCTCCCCCTCTCCCCATCCCCCCATCCTTCAGGCCTGTACCACGCACCTCCGCCGAGGGCGCATCGGCGCGGCTGAAGAACAGCTCGCCTTCGATGAACGTCATCTCGCAGCGGGCGAAGACGTTGAAGGGATGGCCGTTGAAGATCGCGAAGTCGGCGTCCTTCCCGACCTCGATCGAGCCGAGGCGATCGGCCAGGCCGAGTTCGCGGGCGGGGTTGAGGGTGATTGTCGCGAGCGCCTTCTCGGGTGGAAGGTTGCCGTAGCGGATCGTCTTGGAGGCTTCGTGATAGAGATGGCGGATGAGTTCCCAGTCGTCGCTCTTGATGACGACGTTGGCCCCCGCTTCGCTGAGCAGGGCGGCGTTCGACGGGATGGCGTCGAAGGCTTCGACCTTGTAGGCCCACCAATCGGCGAAGGTGCTGCAACTGGCGCCATGGGCGACGATCTCGGGGGCGACCTTGTAGCCTTCGAGAACGTGCTGCAGCGACCACACGCGGATGCCGAGGTTCTGCGCGACGTTGAGCAGCATCAGGATTTCATCGGACCGGTAGCAGTGCGAATGGATGAACTTCTGATGGTTGACAATGTCGGCGAGGGCTTCGAGGCGGAGGTCGCGACGAGGGGGAAGGAGATGGGGGGATGGGGCGAGGGGGAGATGGGGGGATTGCTTCGCCAAGTCCACGGGGGTGCTGGAGCCTTTGGGTGCGGAACCTGGCTTTTCCGTCCCCCCATCTCCCCCTCTCCCCATCCCCCCATCCTTCTTCACGGCCTTCTCATACTCCTGCCACTGCCGACGGTAGTCGACCGCTTCCAGGAAGGCGCGATTCAGCGTCGCCTCGACGCCCAGACGCGTATTGGGGAAGCGGGCCGACTGGAACTTCACGTTCTCGCCGAGCGCGAACTTCACCCCTTGCGGGGCGCGCGGGACGAGGTGCTCGGCAGCGGTCGCGCCGTGTTTGAGCTTCACCACCGCATCCTGCCCGCCGATGACATTCGCCGAGCCGTGGAACAGGCGAGCCGTGGTGACGCCGCCGGCGAGAGCGCGGTACTCGGAGACGTCGTCCGTGTTGAGGACGTCCTTGATGCGGACCTCGCACACGATGCTCTGCGTCGCCTCGTTGATCCCCTGCGTGATCATGATGTGGCTGTGCGTGTCGATGATGCCGGGCATCACATAGCGGCCCGCCGCATCGATGACGCGCACGCCGGGCTCGGCGGCGAGGTCGGGGCCAATCGCGGCGAACTTCCCGTCGCGGACGAGGATCGACGTGTTGTTCAGCGTCTGGGCGAGCGGGTTGTCGTTGGTGGCCGTGAGGACCGTGGCGTTCTTGATGAGCACGTTGCCGCCGGTGCGCCACGGGAGGCGCGTGCGGTTGGTTGGGAGTTCGACGGGGAAGCCCTTGCGGGGAGGGGGCGAGGGGGGCAGGGGGGCAGGGGGGGAGGAAGCGGCAGAGGGATTGAGGGATGGGGAGATTGAGGGCGAAGAAGCTTTCGGAGTGGCGGTGGCTTTCGGAATCTCGGCTTCGGCAGCGTCGTCCTTGCTGGCGCTGCGGACTCCTGCCGGATTCGGCCCCCCCCCCCCCCCGCCCCCCC
>JADZEF010000223.1 GCA_020850695.1 Planctomycetaceae bacterium
CCGCTGGTGTGCGTTCTGCGTCTTCATGCAGGCCGCCTCGGTCCTGCCCCTCATCCTTGCCGCCATCCACGGTTCGATGCCCGAGTGGCTGGCGCTCGCCGTCGTCTCGGTCTACTGGGGTTCCGGCATGGGCGCAGGCCCCGCCTGGAACACCTGGATCGGCACGCTCGTCCCGAAGCGGTTGCGTCCGCGCTACTTCGCCCGCCGCACCCGCGTCTCGCAGCTCGCTGTGTTCATCGGCTTCGTGGCCGCCGGCGTCTCGCTGCAGTTCGCGACGAAGTCCAACAACGTGTTGCCAGTCTTCGCCTGCGTCTTCACCGGAGCGGCCGCGTGCCGCTTCCTGTCGTCGCTGTTCCTCAGCCGCCAGACTGAGCACCGCTTCGTCCCGATCGCTCCGCGCACCGAAGGAATCTTCGCCCAGTGCCGCCGGCTCTATCGCGGCAAGGAAGGGCGGCTGCTCACCTACATCATCGCGATGCAGTGTGCCGTGCAGATCTCGGGACCGTACTTCAGCCCGTACATGTTCAAGCAATTGAAGATGTCGTACGCGGAGTTCGTCTGCCTGATCTCGACGTCGTTCCTGGCGAAAGTCGCCTTCCTGCCGATGTGCGGACGATTTGCCCAGCGATTCGGACCGCGGCGGCTGCTCCAGGTCGGCGGCGTGGGGCTCATCCCTCTCGCAGCGCTGTGGCTCGTCTCCGACTCGCTGCCGTGGCTGATCTTCAATCAGCTTCTGGCGGGCGCGGCGTGGGCCGCCTATGAGCTCGCCTTCTTCCTCCTCTTCTTCGACTCGATTCCTGAAGAAGAACGCACCGGTGTGTTGACGCTCTACAACTTCGCGAACTCGGCCGCACTGGTGGTCGGGTCGCTGCTGGGGGGCTGGGTGCTGAAGATGCTCGGCCCGTCGCACGCCAGCTACTGCCTCCTCTTCGCCATGTCGAGCCTGGGACGGGCACTGACGCTCCCATTGCTCCGTCGCATTCCGGAAATCGGCGCGGTCCCCGCAGCGGTCCCGGTGCCGATGGGTCTGCGGCCGGACGCTATCCGGACGCAGGCCGTCGACGCACTGCAGCCCAATGCTGTCACTCCGGAAGCAACCGCCCCCGCAGTAGTGTCACTTCCCACGGTGGCTCCGCATCCGGCCGCCGCGCAATCGGGGATGACGCCGACACCGCGAACGGTCGCGCTGATGGCCGCCGACGCCGCTTCGCGGCTCGAGGTTGCCGCCGAAGAACTGGCACGGCGTGCGGCTCAGGTGGCCGGATCGTCCGCCATCTCGGCGGCACTCTCGGGCACACACCGAGTCGATCCGCCGCGCCCGGAGGTCCCCGAACCCGAAGCCCGCGTCGCCTCGGCGGTGCTGGCGGAGTCGGTCGCCTGACTCTCAATTCCTTGCGGCGCACAACGCCACGACCACGACTGAACATCAAAGAATAGAAAGAGGCTCGCAGCCCATCATGCGCTGCGATCCTCTTTCGTGTTCAGTACCGCAACGTCGTCTGAATATACAGCTGCGAGGCATCATCGCGCCGCACTGCGGCCTGCTGTGTCACCGCGTCGCCATACCAGAACCAGCTGTAACCCGCCTGGATGTCAAAGTTCGGGTTGAACTGGTATGTGCCGAACAAGTCGAGTTCCCGTCCGACGTTCACGCTCGTGCCGGTGCCGCCGACCGCGGCGCCGGCCACGTTGTAGATGCGGTCCGCGTTGCTATCGAGGTTGAACCAGTGCATATGCGCGTTGCACGTCAGCTTGTCCGTCGGCTTGACCTGCCCCTGAACCGAATAGTTGATCAGGTTCTGTCCTGACAGGTTGTCGAGAATGCCCCAGTAGGCATGGCCGAGCGGATACAGGACGCTGAAGGTGTTGACCTCGCCGTCGAAGCGATCGCTATCGCCCGATCCCCAATAGTAGAGACCGGCGATCCGCGGCTTCCAGGGCACCATCCACGTATGGCCGATGATGCCCGTGACGAAGCCCGCTTCGATCGGACGTTCCACGCGTTGCAGGTCGTTGTCGTGGCCGAACTGATAGCCTCCTTCGAAGTCCCAGTCCCACTGACGAACGACCTTCTCCTTCCCTTCCTTGATGGGCTTCGTTCCCGCATAGCGCAGGCCCACGGTCTGGCGGCTCCCATCCGGGACGAGGAAGAGCGGTTCCTGCTCACGAAGCCAGATCCAGTAGATGTCGACCGTCTGGTTCTCGATCGCATGAAACGTCGAATAGACGCCAGTGAAGGTGCGGCTCGCATCCGCGTGATCGGCGCTGGTCCGGCGAAAGTGGTTGAGCGCGGCGGAATTGACCGGACGCGTCACGAAGGCGTCGATGTCCCACGCATCCCCCTTGCTGGAGATCAGGAACCCTTCGAAGTTGCGGCGGGTGTTCGCCCAGTCGAGCGGCGAGATCAGCCGTTGGGCGCCGTACTGCAGCTCCATTCGCCCCGTGCGGAAGACGATCGGTTTTCCGTCGCGTTCCAGGAGCATCAGGTCGACGAAGGCGTTCTGAATGTCGGTTCGATTGACATCGATGATCGTCTCGGGAAGCTCCTCTCCAAAGCTCGACGCATCGATCATCTCGACATAGGCGCGGACGTGCTCGGACTTGTAGTCAAGATAGTTCCGCGATCGCCAGAGCTGATAGGTGCTGCGGCCGGGGCCGCCGAGACGAAGCCGGTTGTCTTCGTCCATATAGCGGTGCCGCAATTCGCCGCCGAATGACAGCGTGCTCTTCGGCAGGCACCACCAGTCCCCCAGGCCGTCGAGCGGCATGTCCTTCAGCTCTTCGCCCGGAATGTAGGTCTTGTTCTCCGGGTCCTTCTTATAGCTGAAGTCGTTCTGGAAGAGGTTGGGCTTGAAAGGATTCGGCGGAGCCTTCTTCTTGGCCGGCTTCTTCTCTTCAGCCTTCGGCGTCGGCTCGTCGGGCGCGGGCGGCGGCACCAGAACTTCGCCCGATGCGTCCGGGGCCTTCCCTTCGGATGCGGAAAGGTCGGCGTCGGCTTCGGCGCGTTGTTGCGCGGCGGGGGGCAGGTCCGGTGGATGATCCTTCGCTTCGAGCCACCCATTAAGACTTGCCACCAGCGCGAATCCGCCGATCGTCCGCGCGCAAATCGTTCGCAATGTCCGGCCCATCGATCCCTGCTTCCTTGAGCTGACCACGCCCCACGGCAACTCATGCGCTCACGCGCTTCACCCTGCTAGGGAAGGATCTCACGGGAGGATGCGCCCGCCTTCACCGACTTGGGTGGATCTATCCTGCAATCTCCAAGTGCCCAATGTATCGGATGTAACGGAAGAATCACTTGAGGGGTCAACTCCCTCATCAAAGCCTAAGTCCTTTGGAAAACCGTCTCGAGGCATTCCTCGGCATCGCTCTATCCCGCCGCAAACTCAGTCGTTGCATCGAGCTCGTCCATACCGATCAACGAACGCCTTCGGTTTCCCGAACAAATCGGGCGAATGCGCTGCCTTTGCGCCGTGATGCAAAAAACGCGCACTAGGTTGCAATTAAGTTTCATCCAGCAGCACGGTGTGTCGCAAAAAGTCGACACGTCGCAGCTCCGTCAAGCTCATCAGCTCGCCCTTGCGTGAATGAACTCGCAGGGCCTTGAACGCGGCAGGGACTATCAATGCGTCTCGGTGTCAACGGAAAGATTCTTGGCCCCGTCGTGGTGATGGGGTTGCTGGTGGTCGCGACGTCTTATTCGCAGTTGCTGCGGGTCTCGGAGGGATTGGCGACCGATGCGACTCGGATCTCCGCGGCGGCGTTGACGGCCCAGATTCGCCAGATGCGGGCCTACTATTCAAAGCATGTCGTCGCCGACGCGATGAAGCAGAATCTCAAGGTCAGTCATTCGCACGCGGACGATGCGACGATTCCCCTCCCCGCCTCGATGGTGCACGAGCTGAACGAAGAGTTGAGCCGCAAGGAGGGTTACACCGTCCGACTCTACAGCGGGTTTCCGTTTCCGTGGCGGCGTGAAAAGGGAGGCGGGCCGCAGGACTCGTTTGAGCAGGAGGCGCTCGCGGCGCTCAATCAGAACCCGGACGCACCCTACTGGCGAGTCGAAGAGGTCGCCGGCGTTCCGTCGCTTCGCTTCGCTTCCGCCGACCGCATGACGAACGAGTCGTGCGTCAACTGCCACAACTCGCATGCGGAGTCCCCGAAGCGCGACTGGAAGCTCGGCGACACGCGGGGCGTCCTCACCGTGACGATCCCCATGAAGGAGAGCCGCGACAAAGCTTATGCCGCGGCCCACCAGACGGGCGGAATGCTGGCCGGAGGCGTGCTGCTGACGATCGCTGTCTGCAGCTGGATCTCATGGCGGAAGGTGACGGGGCCGCTCAAGAACCTGCTGGCCGCGAGCCGCCAGTTCGCGGTCGGCCAGACCGATGCGAAGATCACCTGCCGTTCGCAGGACGAAATCGGCGATCTGGCAAACTCGTTCCGCAGCGTGGGCGGAACCCTTCAGCAGTTGAACGACGAGATGGGACGCCTCGCCGGCGCCGCCCGCACGGGCGACCTGGAGACCCGGGCGGACGCGGAACGATTCGAAGGGTGCTACCGCGACCTGATGCAGAACCTGAACCAGACCATCGATTCATTCCGCGGCCCCGTGAGGGAAGTGGGAACCCTGATGGAACAGGTTGCCGCGGGACAGCTGACGGGAAGGATGAGTTCGGACCGTCAGGGAGAATTTGCACGACTCGCGGTCGCGATCAACACCGCGTTGACGAACCTCGACGGGATGGTGGCCCGCGTGACGCAGACGGGGACGGAAGTGGCTCGAGCCTCCACCCAGGTTCAAAGCGGCAGCCAGACAATCGCCCAGCGGGCGACGGAGCAGGCCAGTACTCTGACCGAAATCGCCAGCAGCCTCGAACAGATGACCTCGATGACCCGCTCCACGGCCGAGAGCGCCACGCAGGCCCGGCAGCTGGCCGAGACGACCCAGCATTCCACCGAGCGCGGAGCCGATGCGATGGCGCAACTGGCTGCCGCAATCTCCAAGATTCGGACATCCGCCCGCGAGCAGGCCGAGATCGTCAAGACGATCGACCTGATCGCTTTCCAGACGAACATGCTGGCCCTCAACGCCGCGGTGGAGGCCGCCCGTGCCGGCGATGCCGGAAATGGGTTTGCGGTGGTCGCCGATGAAGTCCGCAACCTCGCCCAGCGGAGTGCCGAAGCCGCCCGCTCGACGGGCGTCCGCATCGAAGAATCGGTCGTCGATACGCAGAACGGAGTCGCTCTCGTCGAACAGGTGGCCGAACTGCTGAAGGAGATTCAGGCCAGTGCCCGCCAGACGAACGACTTCGTCGTTCAGATTGATCGGGCGGCCCAGGAGCAGGCGAAGGGGATCGAACAAATCAACACGGCGATGCTTCAGCTCGATCGGGCGACCCAGCAGGCCAGTGATGACAGCCACGCAGCGGCCGAGTCCGCGACGGAACTCGATTCGCAGGTGCAAACGTTGTCGGAGATGGTATCGGCGTTCCAGGTGACCGAGCGCGTTGATTCCAACCGCCCTCTCACTCCCTCGCATGCCGCTCCGTCGACGTCGATCGCTCCATCGAACGCTGCGAAGTCTCGATCCATCGTTCACGGTCCCGTCGAGGCCGTGTGAGAACCGTCGGCAGCCATGGCATGTGATTCAGACGTTGTGTCGGCCTCGTGTTATCCCCTCTTACTCGCCGCCAAATTCGACTGATCGAAAATGAACGCACAGATTGACAAGACCGAACCGATCCTGGATGCCGTCGCTCGGGACATCCTTGAAGTTCAGATTGATGGAGCGTCGGCGACGGCCGACCTGGCGACGAGCGCCCTGCGGCTGGCCGAACGGCTCCACTCGCGGAATCACTCGGAACTCGCCCTTCGAATCGTGCAGGCGTCGCACGAGTTGTCGCAGAGTGAAGGCAGGGACTTCGAGCGGCCTCTGTCGGCGTTGTCCCGTGTCGTCACGTTTCTGCAGCAAACCGCCGCGGGCGTGCCCCTCTCGCCGTCGACGCTGATCCAGGAACTCGACGCGCTCTACGACGCCCCGCAGGCGCTGGGCGGCGGCGAGTCTGCAACGTCAGAGAGCGACGTCTCGGCGTATGCAGAAGACAACCTCGCGGCTTATGCCCAAGATCCCGACATGGTCGCCGCGTTCGTCGGCGAAGCCGCGGAGCACCTGGAGCTGGCCGAGTCGAAGCTTCTGGCGGTCGAAGCCAATCCCGAGGACAAGGACGCGCTGAACGCCGTCTTCCGCAGCTTCCACACGGTCAAGGGTTCGGCGGGCTTTCTTGAACTGCACTCGATCTCCCGGCTCGCCCATGCGGGAGAAGACCTGCTGGATGCCGCTCGCGAAGACAAGGTGCGGCTCAGCGGACCGTCGCTCGACGTGATCCTCGAATGCCTCGATTGCCTCAAGCGACAGATCGAGTCGGTCCGCACGACCGGCCAGCCTCCGCGGACCGATCGGCAGATGACGGAACTCGCCGCCAGCCTGCGGCGGTTCGCCTCGGCCGAGACCGCTCCCGCAACCACGCAGACACCCGTCGCTGTTGAACCGACGGCTGAAGTCAAAACGGTTGTGCCGTCGACCGAGTCGACGAGCGTCGCGACCTCTTCCTCGAAAGCCACGACGGACAGCGCCGCCGCGAAGACGAACGCGGCGTCTGTCCAACCGACACGCTCGACGCCCGCGGCGGTGCCCGCCAAGGTCCCCGAAGCGAGCGTTCCGGAGAAGTCCGCGCCGGCCGCTTCGGCGAATCCGGCCGAGAAGACCGGAGCGATGTCCGAATCGATCCGCGTCGACCGCCACCGGCTCGATCTGCTGATGGACCTGATCGGCGAACTCGTCCTGACCGAGTCGATCGTTCATGAAGAAACGACGGCCCGCAACGCCGAAACCGCGACCGAAGAATCGCGGAGCCTCACGCAGCTTCGCAAGATCACGCGAGACCTCCAGGAACTGAGCCTGACCCTGCGAATGGTCCCCGCCTCCGGGCTGTTCCAGAAGCTGACGCGTCTGGTCCGCGAACTCTCGAAGAAGCTGGGCAAGGAAATCGACGTCATCGCCGAAGGCTCCGAGACCGAACTCGACAAGACGATCATCGACCAGGTGGCCGATCCGCTGATTCACATCGTCCGCAACTCGATCGACCACGGAGTCGAATGCGACGGCGAAGAACGAGTGCGGGCCGGCAAGCCGCGCCGCGCGACGATCACGTTGCGGGCCTTCCATCGCGGCGGCAGCGTGCATATCGAAGTCCAGGACGACGGACGCGGATTGAACACCGAACGCATCCTGCAGAAGGCCCGCGATCAGGGTCTGATCGGTCCGACCGAGACTCCGTCCGAGCGTGAGATCTACAACCTGATCTTCGCTCCCGGATTCTCGACGGCGGAAAAAGTCACGGACGTTTCAGGCCGCGGCGTCGGAATGGACGTCGTTCGCCGTAACATCGAAGCCCTGCGAGGCGTGACCGAGATCGATTCGACCCGCGGGGCCGGAACGACGATCTCGCTGCGGCTTCCGCTGACTCTCGCGATCATCGATGGAATGATCGTGTCGGTCGGCGGTCGGCGGCTGATCGTCCCCGTCTCTTCGATTATCGAAGCCATTCGTCCTCAGCCCGAGCAGCTCGCGTCGGTCGCTCCGCGGTGCGAAATCCTCGATGTCCGCGGTCAGAACGTTCCGTTCTTCCGGCTCGAGCGCGTGCTGCAGATTTCGGTCCAGGACGCTGATCCGACGGCGGGCATTGTCGTCCTCGTCGAAGATGGAAACCGTCTCGCCGGCCTGCTGGTTGACGAGATCATCGGCCGCCAGCAGGTCGTCATCAAGAGCCTGGGCGCCATCCAGAATGCCAGCACAGCCTATTCCGGCGGCGCCGTCCTGCCGGATGGCCGCGTCGGACTGATTCTCGACGTGCACGGCGTGCTCAACCTCGCCCGATCCCGCCGCAGTCCCACCGTCCCCGCCGCGGGGGCCGTTTCTCTCTAATCGTCCGAGATCCCGTCTCCCATTCTGTCCGGTCCGAACACTTTCCCTCTCCCCTTCTCGTCTCAGGAACAATCGCCGTGTGGTCCAAACTCTCGATCAAATTGAAGCTTGTCGTGCTGCTGGTGCTCATTGGCACCGTACCCCTCGTGGTCGTCGGCTCGATTGCCTACCACTCGACGGTCAACGTCGATGCGGCGAGCCTGAACCAGCTGGAACAAATCGCGCGCACCATTGCGGACAAGATCGACCGCAACCTCTTTGAGAGGTACGGCGACGTGCAGGCCTTCGGACTGAACTCGGTGATCGACCATCACGAAGACTGGTATCGCGGTTCGGAAGCCGAAAACCAGATCGTCCGCGTCGTGAACGCTTATGTCGACACGTATGACATCTATGCGTTGTCGGTGCTGGTCGACCCGCAAGGGAAGACGATCGCGGTGAACTCCCGCGACTCGGACGGCAAGGCCATCGACACCCGGTTCCTTTACGAACGCTCGTATACCGGCACCCCGTGGTTCCAGTCACTCAAGAGCGGCGCGTTCACCACGCAGATGGCTTATTCGGCCGAAGAAAACAAGCAGGCGACCGGCACCTTCATCCAGGATGTGTATGTCGATGAAGACGTCCGCCGCGTGCACGCCGGGGACTCGGGCCTGACGATGGTGTTCGCCGCTCCGGTGGTGCGCGACGGCAAGGTGGTGGCTTACTGGGCCAATTATGCAAAGTTCTCGCTGGTCGAAACGATCGTCCAGGCGGCGTATCGCGACATGGTGGCGAGCGGGATGGAAGGGAACACTGTGACGCTTCTCGACGGGACGGGCCGCATCCTGGTCGACTACGATCCGGCAGCCGCCGGAACCGAAGAACCGGTCCATGACTTCGACAACGTCCTCCTGAAGTTGAATCTCGTGGAGAGGGGCGTTGAAGCGGCGAAGCCGGTCGTTGACGGACACGCCGGCTCGAACTGGTCGATGCATGCCCGGAAGAAGATCATGGAAGGGGCCGGCTATGCTCACCTCGTCGGTGCGATGGGTTATCCGGGAATGAACTGGTCGGTGCTGGTGCGCGTCCCGCAGACGTCGATGGTGCAGAAGGCCGGAACGGCCCGGGCTCGCATGCTGTTGTTCACGACCGGCGGAATCTCGCTCGCCGTGATCCTGCTGGCCGGTTTCCTCTGCGGCCGCAGCTTCGCCCGGCCGATCACCGAAATGGCTCGGACGGCGGACGAGATCGCCGCGGGCAACCTCGACCGCGACGTCTCGTATCGCTCGGGAGACGAAACCGGCAAGCTGGCGGATGCGTTCCGCAAGGTCCGTGGAACGATAGCCGACCTCAACTCCGAAACGAAGAAGCTGGTGACGGCCGTGCGTGCCGGCCAGCTGGAAGTCCGCGGCGACGCCACCAAGTTCGATGGCTGCTATCGCGATCTCGTCGACGGCATCAATCGCAACATGGATGCGTTCTGCAGCCCGGTGAATGAAGCGGTCCGCGTGATGGGGGCGCTCGCCTCGGGCGACCTGCGGTCGCGGATGGAAGGGGCCTACGAAGGCGACTTCAAGAAGCTCGGCGATTCCATCAACACCGCGATCAGCAACCTCGACAGCACGATGTCGCGGGTCTCGCAGACGGGCAACCTCGTGGCGGGTGTCTCTGTCCGGACGCACGCCGGAAGCCAGTCGATCGCTCAGGCCGCCACCGAACAGGCCAGCGCCCTCGAAGAAATCGCCAGCAGCCTCGAAGAAATGACCTCGATGACCCGCCAGAGCGCCGACAACGCCAAGCAGGCCAAGCTGCTCTCGGGGCAGGCTCGCGACAGCGCCGAGAAGGGAACGTCGTCGATGACCCGCATGACGGAAGCCATTCACCGCATCAAGCAGTCGGCCGATGAGCAGGCGAAGATCATCAAGACGATTGATGAAATCGCCTTCCAGACGAACCTGCTCGCCTTGAATGCCGCCGTCGAAGCCGCCCGTGCCGGAGAAGCCGGCAAGGGATTCGCCGTGGTCGCCGACGAAGTCCGCCGCCTGGCCCAGCGAAGTGCCGACGCCGCACGCACCACCTCGAAGATGATCGAGGACTCGGTCTCGGGAGCCCTCAACGGCGTCGAACTGGCAACGGAAGTGGCGAACGTGTTCAACGAGATCTTCACGAATGCCGAGAAGGCGAACGACCTGACGTCGGAGATTGCGGCCGCGGTGGCCGAGCAGGCGAAAGGGATCGAGCAGGTCAACGCGGCGGTGACGCAGTTCGACAAGACGACGCAGCAGACGGCCGAGTCGAGCCAGGAATCGGCGGCCATCGCCGAGGAACTGAAGCACGACGTCGACGAACTGGGCCAGCTGGTCGGACAGTTCCAGTTGTCTCAGTCTTCGGCCTCGGAGCAACCCGCGGAAGCGCCGACGGAAGCCCGTGTCGTCGCCCGTGCCAAGGAACCGGCGGCGGCCACTCGGCCGACGCGTTCGACCGGCAAGGCGGCGGCGAAGACGCGGATGACTCCCGCCCATCATGCCGCAACGAACCGGGCCGCTTCCCCGGTGGCAGCCGCCGAACTCATCCCGTTCGACGAGGATGAGAACAAGGACTTCAGCGAGTTCTGATCGCCCCTGGGTGGTCGGTTGGTGGTGAGAGGTCACGCGGTGTGGGACATCGCGTGACCTCCCCTCCGACAGGTTTACGCCAGCCGATGTCCTGCCGGCGGAGCTGTTGTGACGGTTGCCGGCGATTGCAGAGATTCCATAGTTGCCGGACCGGCGGGTCAGGTCCGTGCCCACTTTCCTCAGACATATCCAACGAGTCATTCGATGTCGGAATCCACGTCAACGAAACCAACACCTCCCGGCGCCCGATCGTTAGCCGGACTGGCGGGCAAGTATCTGACCTTCAAGCTCGGCCGCCAGCAGTTCGGCGTGCAGATCCTGAAGGTGCGGGAGATTATCGGGCTCATGGAAGTGACCCCGGTTCCCGGTGCTCCCGAGAACATCCTCGGAGTGCTGAACCTTCGCGGAAAGATCATTCCGGTGCTCGACCTGGCCCGTCGCTTCGGGCTGGAAAGTCGTGCGGACGACAGCCGCAGCTGCATCGTCGTCACCGAGGTGCGGCAGGAAGACCGGACGATCGACATGGGCCTGCTGGTTGATGCGGTCTCAGAAGTTCTGACGATCCCCGAGGCTGATCTCGAGCCCCGTCCCACCTTCGGCGACGAGGTTGATGCCTCGTTCATCCTGGGGCTCGCCAAGTCGGGATCGGACGTCAAGGTGCTGGTCGACATCGACCGCGTCGTGCAGAGCCCCGGATCCTCGACCGGTATGCCGACATCGGTCGAGGCCACCGTGGCGGTGTGAGTCGTGAGGTCGCTGCAGTTTCGCAGCGTCCTCTGTTGACTTCGAGTTTATCAGTGTCGAGTCCGACGGCTCCCGGAGTAAGTCGCCAGAGATTGGCAGCAGGACCATGAACCCTGAAACGTACGAACATTTCCGACGATTGATCTCGGGCACGATGGGTATCCAGTTGGGCCCGGAGCGCCAGGATCTGTTGAAACTCCGCGTCCGAAAACGGATGCGGGAGCTGCAACTCTCGGTGTTCGAGGACTATCTCCAGCACGTGCTGTCGGACGGCACGGGCGAAGAGTTGAGCGAGCTGCAGGACTCGGTGACGACGAATTACACGTTCTTCTTCCGTGAAACCGAGCATCTGCGGACGCTGCAGCAACACCTGACGGAGCGGATTGAAGCGGGGCAGCGTCGTTTCCGGCTCTGGTCGGCGGGTTGCTCGACCGGCCAGGAGCCGTACTCGATCGCCATGATGGTGCTCGAGACGCTCGGCCGGTATCCCGGCGTCGAGTTCGATGTCGCGATTCTGGCAGCCGACGTGTCGTACCGGGTGCTCAACTTTGCCCGGGCCGGCGTGTATCCGCGGGAAACGGTTCAACACGTTCCCTGCGAATTCCTCGGCCGCTATCTCGTCGAGGCGGATGAGTCTGGCGATTCGTATGTCGTGGCTCCCGAAGTCCGCCGCATCGTGCATTTCCGCCGCGTCAATCTTTCCGAGCATCCTTTCCCGATGCGCGGCCCGTTCGACGCGGTCTTCTGTCGCAACGTGATGATCTACTTCGATCCCGACGTCCGACGACGGCTGCTGGCGCAGTTTGAATCTCTTCTGTCGCCTGGCGGGCTGCTGTTCGTGGGCCTGACCGAGAGTGTCATCGGGCTGGTCGACAATCTGCTTCCGCTGGAACCGTCCGTGTATCTCAAACCATCCCACGATCGATTTCAGGAACTTCGTCGCGGTGGGGCGACCCCGGTGAAGGGGGCAATTCAATGATTCGCGTTCTGATTATTGACGACTCGGCGACCGTGCGCCAGGTTCTGACCGAAGAGCTGTCGCGCGATCCGGAACTGGAGATCGTGGGGGCGGCGCCCGATCCCTACGTCGCCCGCCAGATGATCGCCGATCTGCGGCCCGACGTGCTGACGCTCGACATCGAAATGCCCCGCATGGACGGCCTGACGTTCCTGCGAAAGCTGATGCAGCATCATCCGCTGCCGGTCGTGGTTGTCTCGTCGCTCGCCACGCGGGGATCCGCGATGGCGCTCGAAGCGCTGGAAATCGGCGCGGTCGACGTTGTCGCGAAACCGACCGCCGCGTATGCGGTCGGCGATCTGTCGATCGTGCTGGCCGACAAGATCAAAGGGGCCGCCGCGGCGCGGCTCAATCGCTTGCGTCCTGCCAGTTCGACCGGACGCCTGGCACTCGCCCAGACGACGCACCGCATCATCGCCATGGGGGCGTCGACGGGCGGGACCAAGGCGCTCGAAGCGATCCTGACGACGCTGCCGGCGAACGCGCCGGGCGTGGTCGTCACGCAGCACATGCCCGAGCATTTCACGAAGACGTTCGCCGACCGCCTGAATGAAGTCTGCGAAGTGGAAGTCCGCGAGGCCGTCGACGGTGATCGCGTCCTTCCGGGAACCGTGTTGATCGCTCCCGGAAACCGGCACACCGTGCTGCGGCGGAACGGCGCGAACTACTACGTCGCGGTGGCCGATGGCCCGCGCGTCTCGCGACACAAGCCTTCGGTCGACGTCCTGTTCCGCTCGTTCGCCCGGTATGCGGGGGCGAATGCCGTGGGCGTCATTATGACGGGAATGGGAAATGACGGAGCGGAAGGACTCAAGGAGATGCATGACGCCGGCGCTGCCACGATCGCCCAGGATGAAGCCAGCTGCGTGGTTTTCGGAATGCCGCGGGAAGCGATCCTTCTCGGGGCTGCGAAGGAAGTCGTGCCGCTCGACAAGATCGCGTCCCGCATGCTGAGCGCCGCCTGCAAGAGCTGACACGGAATTTCAGGCTGACAACCGTTCGAACTGTGACCTCCTCGGACAACTCCCCTCATCTCGCTCTCTGCCGCCAACGAAAGTTCGGGAATGTCGACTGTCGCCCAACTCGCCAATGCCACGGTTCGGATCGTGAATCCCGTGATCGCCGCCACCACCGAGGTGTTCGAAACCTCCATGGGATATCGTCCTACGCGGCGCGAACTGGGCATCAAGGACAAGAAAACCCCGTATTTCGCCATCACGGCGGTCATCGGGCTCTCCGGTCGCGTGACCGGCTCAATCTGCCTGAGTCTGCCGCAGCGCACGGCGTTCTCCGCCGTCCATCGCATGGTCGACCTCCAATGCACCGAGGTCAACCAGCTGGTCTGCGACACCGTCGGCGAGTTCACCAACATGATCGCCGGAACGGCACGCAAGGCCCTCGGCGAACTGCATCTCGAACTGGGGCTTCCCAACGTCGTCACCGGCGACGGGCATGACATTCAGTTCCCACAGAAATCCCAGCCGATGTACGTCACGTTCAACTCGGAGATCGGCCCGTTCATGCTGGTCTTCGGATTTGTCGAACATTGAGTTCTTTGGATTGTTCGTGTCGCTGAATCGCGCCGCTATCGACGGTCTTCTTACACTCACTGCCCGGAGGTCCATCGCCATGAAGGTTCTGGTTGTCGATGACTCGCAAATGACTCGGATGGTCGTCGCGAAAACGCTTCGCACGTTCGCCGAAATCGAAGTGACGGAGGCCGAGGACGGCCGGAAGGCGATCGAAGCTTTCGCCCAGAAGGAATTCGACCTCGTGTTCAGCGACTGGAACATGCCGAATATGAATGGTCTTGAGCTCCTTGGAGAAATCCGCCAGCGGAACAAGACCGTTCCGGTGATCATGATCACCACGGAAGGATCGAAGGACCGGGTGCAGTCGGCCATCGCACTGGGGGTCAGCGACTACCTGTTGAAACCGTTCACGCCGGTTGCGCTCCGCGACAAGGTGCAGAAATGGGTGGCGGCCGGCACGACGGCGCCGTAGGCCGCTGGAGCCCGCCACGGCCCGGCCCGCTCCTGGGTTGGCTCTGGTCCCTCCCGCGGTCCGACCTGACGATGGTTGTGACTTGGCAACGCATGGAAGATAATGCCCCTTCGATGGGCGCAGAAGGAATGCGGGCAGTCCTGGCGGACCTGAGACGGAGCGCATTCCCTTTGTTGGACTCCGCCCGGGCAGAACAAGCGTCGGAGAACCCGTGCGGATGAATATCGATGACGAGGTGGCGCTGTATCTGGCCACCGCTCAGGAAGCGGCGCGGCGGGCCGGAGCGATTCTCGAATCGTGGGCCGGCCGGTTTACCGTCAGCGAAAAAAGCCGGTTCAACCTGGTGACCGAGGCCGACCTGGCTTCGCAACACGCCATCGTCGAGACGGTCAAGAACCGCTTTCCCGATCATGGATTCCTCGGCGAGGAGGGACTGTCGCAACCCGGCCGGAACCCCGAGTTCCGCTGGATCATCGATCCTCTCGACGGGACCTCGAATTACGTCCATCGCTTTCCCTACTATGCGGTGTCGATCGCTCTTGAGCACCGCGGCGACCTGCTGGTCGGTGTGATTTACGATCCCACACGCCACGAATTGTTCTGGGCGGTTCGCGGTCACGGAGCCTTTTTGAACGGACGTCCGCTGCGAACGACCGAGTCCGAGACGCTCGCGACGTCGTTCGTCGTCGCCAGTCTGCCCGTGGCCGTCACCGCCGGCGATCCCGCGATTGATCGCTTTCTGAAGGTCCTTCAGGCGGCCCAGGCGCTCCAACGCACCGGCTCGGCGGCTCTCAATCTGGCCTACATCGCCGCCGGCCGGATGGATGCCTATTGGTCCGGCAGCCTGAAGGCGTGGGACATGGCGGCCGGCGTGCTCCTTGTCCGCGAGGCCGGCGGCCGAATTACGGCCCTCAACGGGACCGCATTCGATGTCGAGCGTCCAGACATCCTGGCGAGCAACGGGCGGCCGATTCATGAAGAGTTGTCGGGCCTCTTGTCTTGACTGTCGCCTCGGCGGCGCCGACGGACGTGAACGCCGTCTCCGATTGAAGTAGAATGCCCGGTCCGAGATTTTTCACCCCGTCCAATTCCACCGGAGACGTTCATGTCCGCTGCCGACGAAGTGCTTGTCGCCTGCCAGCAGCTCCTTGCCGCCATCGATCGCCAGGACTGGGAGACATACGCCTCGCTATGCGATGCTTCGCTCACCGCGTTCGAGCCCGAAGCGGCGGGGCACCTTGTCACGGGGATGGACTTCCATCACTACTACTTTCCGCCGAAGAGTGAGCCGAGCAAGCGACAGTCAAGTATCTCGTCGCCGAACGTGCGAGTCGTGGGGGATTGTGCGATCGTCGCTTACACGCGCCTGACGCAGAGCGTCGACCCACTCGGAGAGTTTCACGTCAGCGCGTCGAATGACCCGCGCGTGTGGCAGAAGCAGGGCGAGCGATGGAAGCACGTCCACTTTCATCGGTCCCCCTGCAGCATCGGTTAATGCAAGCGGCGGCCGAAGATCGACGCGGCTCGACTGATAAGAGAACCGTAAGAGAACGGACCATGCCCGACGGCCCTGACTCCAACCGCGGCCTGCTGCTGACCTCGAACCTGTTCTTCTCGAGCAAGGTGACGGGGACGGCGCAGGCGCTTGGCCTCGCGGTGGATGCCGTCATGCGGACCGATCAAGTGGCCGCTCTCGTGGCGACCGGAAAATATCGCTGCCTGTTCATCGATCTCGGACTGCCGGGTTTAGACATCGGCAAATTCATCCCGTCGCTTCCCGCAGAGCGTCCGATCCGCCGCATCGCCTTCGGCCCGCACGTCGAGACAGCATTGTTCGAGGCGGCCCGTGCAGCCGGGTGCGATGAAGTCCTCCCACACAGCCGGTTTTCGGGACAGCTTCCGGAACTGCTGAGGAACGAACTGTCATAAAGCCGTGTCCCGCATTCGCCGCACCGACGCAATGGCCACCCAATCCAACGCGTCGGCACGTGTGCAGCGATTTCCCATGGGAATTCCCTCGGTTGCGCTCTTTTCACAAGTTTCCGGCAGTTCCCCCGGCTGCTACGATGAAAGCCGCTGGAACATCGACGCTCGCTCGGAATCGGCAGTCCTTGCCGAACGTTGCGCTCGTCGGTCGCCGCGAATCGTCCGTCGCGGCGTGACGCGGCATGACCCCTCTTGTCGGACCTTCGTCCGGATTCCCTGACTGACTGGCTGCTTGCGGAGGCCCTCATGGCCGTCTATCTCGTCCCGCTGGCCGGGGGACGTTCGATCGTCGTTGACAAAGCCGTGGTTTTCGTCGGCCGCCATCCCGATTGCGACGTCATCATCACGCACAGTCGCAAGGTGTCGCGCAAGCATTGCTGCATCTGCCAGGTGAACGAGTTCTTCGTCGTGCGCGACCTCGGCAGCATGAACGGAATCCGGGTCAACGGGAAGCGAGTGAAGAAAGAAGCCCGGATCAGTTTCGGAGACGAAGTCTCGATTGGCGACGTTCCCTTCAAGCTCCAGAAAACCAAGCCCGAGGCCCCTCCGTCGGCCCCCAAAGGAGCCGTCGTCAGCAAGCGGGAACCGCGCCCCAACCCGCGGGACGAAAGCACGCCCCGCAAGGCGTCTGCGCCTCAAATTCCGCCTGTTCCTTCGCGCCCCAAGGTCCCTTCGCGGCGAGCGGCCGAATTGAGCCAGGAGTTTCCCATCGCCATCCCGGATGACGGCGAGAGCTTTGCCGTCATCGACCGACGTGGCGATCCCATGGACACGGTCGGTCCGAAGGACGACGACATTCCGGATGCCATCATCCTGGACGATGACAGCCAGAGTGGTTCGGACGTGGCCGGTTGACCGGCGAGTTCACATCCCCCCGCCTTCCCGGTCCAGTCGAACTTCAGCCGCCCTGCCCTGGACGCCCACGCCGCGGCCGGACGAACGAACCCGTGCCCCGGCGGTTGCAGGCCGCTCATCGGGCCCATCGGCATCCCAGGCAGGACCGTCACAGCTTTCGCAACGTTCTCAGAAACCCCCTCTTGCTTCGGCCTCAACGGCGTTTAGAATGACAGGAACAGGTGCGCCGAGGCCGCGCCGTGCGCGGAAAGTTTCGAGCACGAAGCAGGTTCCTTCGGTGAAGTCTGGACGAGAACGAGGACGAGCATCGAGGGGATTGGTGACGTCATCGGCCCGATCCTGGCCAGGGATGTGAGGGATGCAACGCCTGTGACGATGAATCCGAGAACGCGGATTGGATTCAGTTGTCTCCTGAGGAAGAGCTCAATGGAACGTTCCTTTCTCATTTCCGCGTGACATCCCCGTTGGCCGGGGACAACCTGAATCAAGTCCCGTTGACCGCAAATCGTTCGCGTCGATCCCATCCCCGGGTTGTATCCTCAGCTTCGGCCATCGCATTCGTGGAGCCCCTTTGACATGGCGGCCAAGAAGTATCTCAGCCTCGAAGAAGCCGCAGCCGAACTTGGTCTCTCGACAAAGGAGTTGATCGGACTCCGGGAGCGGGGCGAAATTCGCGGCTTCGCCGACCGGGGCACGTGGAAGTTCAAGGGGGAAGACGTCGAAGAGTTCGGACGTCGTCGGCAGGCCGATTCCGATCCGGACGTCCCCATGCTGTCCGATGATGGGCTGGGCGAGCAGCCGACCGTCATCCGCCGCAGCGCCCTGGACGAGGAAGACACGCCGCGCGGGGCCTCGGACAGCGATGTCCGGCTGATCGTCGACCCGGCCCTCACCGCTGGCAAAGGCCCCATGGATACGGACAGCGACGTCCGCCTGCTCGACAGCGGCGCGCTGAAGCGCCGCAAGGGGAGCGACAGTGACGTCAAGATCGTCGGCAGCGTGGCCGATTCGGACAGCGATGTCCGCCTCTCGGATTCCGTCCTCGCGAAGGGGGCGGCCAAGGGAAGCGACAGCGACGTGCTGCTGGTCGGCCGCGGCAGGCCGGCCAGGCCGCCGGAAGAGAGCGACAGCGACGTCAAGCTGCTGTCGAAGAACAGGGGAGGGCAGGACACAGAGGCCGACATGGGCATTCTGTCGCTGCCCGAGCACGGCTCGGTCCTTTCGGACGACAATGACCTGGTGCTGGACGACGAAGCCGGGATGACGCTCAAGGCGGCGAGCGGAATTTCGCTCGACAAGCTGATCGACAGCGGCATTTCGCTGGAGACCGGCGACAGCGGCATCGCGTTGATCGGCGGTTCGGACAGCGACAAGCTGGGCGGCAGCGGCATCCTTCTCTCGGGTGACAGCAGCAAGAAACTCGGTCGCCCGCAACCGGGCCCCAAGTCCTCGAAGATTCTCGGCAGGAAGGCCGAAAAGCCGCAGCCCAAGAAGCCGCTCATCGACGACGACAGCAGCCTGACGCTGGCGGACGACAGCCATGTGAGCCTGAGCGCCGACGACGACATGGGACTCGTGCTCGACGAAGAGAGCGGCATTGGCCTCGCGTCGGACAGCGGCATCTCGCTGGAGAGAGCCCAGGACAGCGGCATTTCGCTGGAGTCGTCGGACGTCAACAGGACCCAGCCGATGCTGGCGATGGATGACGACCTCGACGGCACGAACGTCGAAGTCCCGATGTTGAGCGACGAAGGCAGCAACTACGAGCTCAAGATGCCGTCCGGCGATTCGGAAGACGACGTCGCGGACACAAGCGTCATCCTGTTCGACGACGATGAAGCCGAAAGCTCGGAAGGGGCGACCCGTCTCGGCAAGTCGTTCGACGAGGAAGAGCCCGAATCGTTCGACATGGAAGAGGCCGGAGACGATCTGGACGTCGCCGAGGATGTCGTTGGGGAAGACGACGAACTCGACGAGATGGACGTCTTCGACGCCGGCGACGACGACTTCGACGCCTCGTTTGATGCGGGGGAAAGCCATGCGTCGTTCGTCGCTCCGACGAAGACGATGGTCGAGGCCCCGCCGGCCGAATGGGGGACGGGAACCTTCGTCATGACGGCCGCGTCGACGCTCCTGCTGGCGGTGTGCGGAACCGTGATGTACGACCTCGTCCGGAGCATGTGGTCGTGGAACGAGCCGACGGTCGTCACGCGGACAATCCTCGACCAGATTCGCACGATGTTCTGATCGTGAGGCTGTCGCACTCCGTAAGAAAGTCGCCAGGCCCGGCATCCGTCAGAGGAGCCGGGCTTTTCTCGTTGGCAGGCGGCAAAGCCGCTCATTGGTGAGAACGGCCGGGACGCGGTTCCTGAGGCACACCCACCCGATGACTCTCCCCCTCGTCTCTTGTCCCGTATGCCGGACGGGGTCGAGGAAGTTGCACTGTGAGAACTGCTCCGGACGCCCGAGAGGCGTCCTGGACCGCGGGGACACGGTCGGTCAAATTTTGGCGGCAGAGGCAGATTTGCACTTGTCGAACGAAAAAAAATTGACAGGATTACGGTGTCGACACTGGATCGTGCTTCACGCAAGCGCGATGGACTAGAGCCTGCGAGGTGGCCGAACTGGCGTGCGGCCGAAGCAGGGTAACCCAGTACGAAAGGAGGTGATCGAGTGACATCTGATAGTAGTAGTCGCCAAATCCGAGGTGGCGTCGCCTGACGACGCCGGCGGGCTGTCCGTCCGGCAGCCACCACGTCGGTTGATCACCTCCTGATCCCGACGCAACAAAACCCGTTGGCCCGGAGTTTCGCTCGGCGAGGCTCCGGGCCGCGGCATTTAAGTAATGCTGCGTCAGGCGAAGACGTGGACGCAAAGGCGCAGATCCCGCGAAGCGAGGCACGCAAGGGGCCACCAATGGGAAGAACGCCCGATCCGCTCAGAGAGTGGCTCAACCGCTCGGAACCCCCTCGAATCCGTCGTTTCGTGCGCCCTCTCGTCTCTCCTCATCAAGCCCAAGCGATTGACGCGAAATGGCTTACGCTGACGATTCAATGCCGACTCGCCAGAACTGGTCCAAATCGGATCGTTTGTCGCTCGGTTTTTTGACTTCGACTTCGCAACGTCGCGTTCCTCTCCTGTCGTGCGTCGGGCTCGACGTCGTTTTCGGAAGCGGGTTGCTTCCACGGCGAGCCGCGAAGGGCACGAGGCGTCGGAGATGCGACGATGAAATCGAAACTCCCCCTCGTTCGAACCCCCTACCCGCAGGATCGCCGGGCCCGTAAGATTGGCCGCGATCTGCCCGACGGGCCTTACGTTTACGTCCAGGACGTGAACGGGGACATCTACGTCCTGCCCGACGGACCGCACCTTCATCCCAAGGTGCTCGGGCAGGGGCGGCCGGCCCTGTATGCAGGGGACATGACCTTGCAGCAGGGACGGGTGAAGGACCTCACCAACCTCTCCGGGACGTTCCAGTTCGACGACCCGCAGGGGCTCCTCGCGGTGGCCCGGAAGCTCGAAGAAGAGGGCTTCGTGGTCAACGCGACCGCGGTGCGGTACTTCCCCAAGGATGGCTCGCGTCCGGAAATCCTGCCTCCGACCCTGGCCATCTGAAGGCCGTGCTCCATGCCGCTCTGCGTCGTCATTCTCGAAGACAATGAAGACCGCAGAGCGGCCATGGAGGAGTGTCTGTCCGATCGCTTCGCCCAATACCCCAGGCGGTACTTCGCCACGGCCGCCGAGACGATTGAGCATCTGCGGGAAAATCTCGACAACACGCTGGCGATCGCTCTCGACCACGATCTCGAATTCATCGAGCAGGCGGACGGCTGCTTGATCGACCCGGGTTCGGGTCGCGACGTCGTCGAGTATCTCGTCGGACGGACTGCGTCTTGCCCCATCGTGGTCCACTCCAGCAACTCGCATGCGGCGATCGGAATGATCGAGCGCCTTCGCGAGCATGACTGGTCGACGCGCCGCGTCGTCCCGTATGACGATGTGGCCTGGATTCCGCGCGAGTGGTTCCGCGCGATGCGCGACGCCATCGTCGGGGCCGTCGCCGGCGTCGCCCCTGGTCGTGGCATTCGTCCTCGCCTGAAGTAGGCGCCGGTCTGGCCGTCCCCATTCCGAGAAGTCGGTGAATTCCCGATTTCGGATTTGCAGGTGTTGTTAGAAACCGGGATAATTCAGAACGTCTGCGCGCTCGTCGCAAGTCCGGACCAGTTCTCCCTCTCCTGACGAATCTTTTTCCGCCCGCGATTGCGGCGCGGGAGCTTTTTTGGACGGGGTCCGTCCCTCGTCCCACGGGCATCCTTTATCACCCGGGGGGCGTGTGTCGTTTCGATCTTTCTTCATTCGTCGGAGCGCCATTCCATGGCAGAACCGAATCGTCCCACGGCCAAGTCTCCGCGTTCGGCAACACCGCCGGCCCCCGCCGCCGACATGGGGGCGACCGTCGTCGCCGACGCCGGCAAGACGCATGTCGGTCCGGCGGATCCCGGCGCGACCCAGATTGAAGGGGGATCAACGCCCCCGTCCGCCGCGTCATCCGGCGCGGCGACCGGCGATTTCACCGGCGCTCCCGGCACGCGACTCGGAAAATACGAGATCGTCAAGAAACTGGGCCAGGGGGGAATGGGGGCCGTCTACCTGGCGAAGGACGTCGACCTCGATCGCCGCGTCGCCCTCAAGACGATGACCCGCGAACTCGCCGCCAAGGCCGACTTCGTCGCGCGATTCAAGCGCGAGGCAAAGGCCATGGCCAAGGTCACACACACCAACATCGTGCAGATCTACGACGTCGGCGACGCCGATGGCCAGCCATATGCCGCCATTGAATTCATTGACGGCCAGAGTCTCCAGAAATGGATGGACCAGCTCAAGAAGCTGTCCCTCGCCGATGCCGTCCACGCCACCGTCGTCTGTTGCGAAGCGCTCAAGCTCGCACACGACCAGAACACCATCCACCGCGACATCAAGCCGGACAACATCCTGGTGACGTCGAAGGGAGTCATCAAAGTCGCCGACTTCGGCCTCGCGAAGGCGACCGACGAAGACGTCTCCATGACGCAGTCCGGGACGGGACTCGGAACGCCGCTCTACATGGCGCCCGAGCAGGCCCGCAACGCCAAGCATGTCGACCAGCGGACCGACATCTACGCCCTCGGCTGCATGCTCTATTACTTCGTGACGGGCAAGCTGCCGTACACCGGAACCAGCACGCTCGAGCTGATCATGGCGAAGGAGCAGGGGCGTTACACTCCGCCCCGCAAGCTCAACCCCGAGGTTCCCGAGCGGCTCGACCTGATCATCGGCAAGATGATCGAGAAGGATCCGAAGAACCGCTACGCCTCGTGCGGGGATGTCGCCCGCGACCTGTTGGGACTGGGGCTGGCGGGCGATTCGCTCAGCTTCATCAGCGGGGCCGACCGGGCGACGCTGGGGCGTGCGGCGGCGACCGGATCCACGCCGTCGACGGCCCCTGCCAAGCCAACCGGCGTCGTCCCGCGCTCGTCGGCGGATGACGCCGCCCGCAAGCAGACACAGGCCGCGGCGGCCGACACGAAGACCTACATCGTCCAGTACACCGACAAAGCCGGCAAAGCCCAGGTCAAGAAGCTCACGACGATCCAGGTGCTGCAGGCGGTGAAGGACGGCGTCATCGATGCCAAGGCGAAGGCGAAGACGTCGGCCCAGGGGGACTGGGTCCCGCTGGCCCAGATCCGCGAGTTTTCGTCGGCCGTCGAAAAGCGGACGGTCGCCGCAAAGGCCGAGCAGAAGGCCGGGAGCCTCAAGGACCAGTTCGCGAAAATCGACAAGCAGTATCAGCGCCGCGGCCTGACGAAGTGGTTCCAGAACCTGGTTTCCAACGTCAAGGGACTCATCAGCCTCGCCGTTTACCTGGCCATTCTGGCGGGCGTCGCGTGGGCGGGGTGGACCTACGGCATGCCGATGGTCAAACAGATGATGAACAAGTCCGAGACCGCGGCGCCGGCCGCCGCGCCTGCCAAGACATGACAACGAAAGTCGCCCCTGGCTCCGCAGGAGGAAGGCCGGGCGCGCACTACGCTGGTTCGCACCAACGCCGCTTCGATCGCGGATCGGCTCCCGATCGACTCGGCGTTCGCGGATTTCTTCATTTCTTCCCGAAGCCTCCGCCTGCTTGAATGGAACGGGATCGCCGCACCACAATGCGGCCTCCCTTCCTTTTCACCGGAGACGTTTCATGAAGGATTGCTGCCTGGCGGCGCTCGTCGCAGCACTGCTGGTCCCCGTCGTCGCTCTTCGTGCGAACGCCGACAAGAAGAAAAGTCCTCTCGTCACGACCGAGATTCCCGAAGCCGGTCCGGACTACGCCATTCAGGGCGAGTACGTCGGGGAAGTCTCCGACCCCGAAGGGAAGAAGACAAAGGCTGGAGCCCAGGTCGTTGCCTTGGGCGATGGGAAGTTCGACTTCTACCTCTTGGCCGGCGGCCTGCCGGGCGCCGGGTGGAAGCGCGGCGACGCACGCGAAAAAATCAGCGGCTCGACCGCGGACGGCAGGGCGACGTTCAAGTCGGACAAGGTGACCGCGACGATCGAAAAGAACGTCCTCACCCTTACGGGAAAAGAGGGCGCGGTGATCGGCACGCTGCAGAAGACGGAGCGCAAAAGCCCGACGCGGGGAGCCAAGCCCCCCGAGGGAGCGGTCGTCCTGTTCGACGGCACCAACGCCGACCAGTTCAAAGGTGGCCGCTTGACGCCGGACGGCCTGCTGATGGTCGGCACCGAGACCCTTCAGAAGTTCGGCAGCCACAAACTCCACATCGAATTCCGCACCCCCTTCCAGCCGACGGCCCGGGGGCAAGGACGCGGCAACAGCGGCGTCTACATCCAGGGACGGCACGAATGCCAGGTGCTCGACTCGTTCGGCCTCGAAGGGGAGAACAACGAGTGCGGGGGGATCTACACAGTGGCCAGGCCGCTCGTCAACGCCTGCCTGCCGCCACTTGTCTGGCAGACGTATGACATCGACTACACCGCCGCGAAGTACGACGAGAGCGGCAAAAAAGTCGAGAACGCCCGCGCGACGATCCGGCACAACGGCATCCTCATCCACGACAACGTCGACCTGAAGAATGGCACCCCGGGCAAGAACCCGGAAGGCCCCGGTCCCGACGTCCTCTACATGCAGGACCACGGCAACCCGGTCCACTTCCGCAATATCTGGATCGTCGAGAAGAAGTGAGACTGCGACCTGGTTCCAGCGTGAAGTCTGACATCGACAGAATGGATGAGGGCCTCGCCGTGATGCCGCTGCGAGGCCCTCATTGTTGTTGACTGCATCAATTCAATCGCTCGCGGCTACTCGCTCTTCTTCGCGCTATTGCGAAGGCAGTACAGGCGGTCGCCGGCGCGAATCAGCAGCGAGCCGGGAACGATCGCCACTCCATACTGGACGGGCCCGCCTCGCGCTTCGCCTCCGCGGCCCTGGGCTCCCGGCTTCTCGCCTTCGTTCGTGCTTTCGGAGTTCCACAGAGAGTTCTCGGCAAGCACCTGGAATTTCGGCCCCGCCGCCAGCACCGTCGTCACGCCATCCTTTCCGAAGAGGTACACGCGGTCGCCGATGCCCACGGGCGTCGCCCACGTCGATTGCTTCGTCCGCTGGGCGTACTTCTGCTCGCCCGTCCTGGCATCGAGGCAATACACCACGCCGCTGCGGTTGACGTAATAGGCCAGCCCATCGTGCACCATTGGCGAACCGAACGAGGAAGTCGCCTCTTTCGCCGTCCAGGCCACATCGGCCTCGAAGGCGTCTCCCTTGGCGGTGATGCGGAGGGCCATGTTGCTCTTGCCGGCTCCCTCCGCCGCACGCCCCTCGCGACCTGCGGATGCCCCCACCAGGATCAGATCGTCGCCGAAGGCTCGTGCGGTGTTCGATGTGTTGCCGCCCACTTGGTCATAGGTCCATAGCACCTTGCCGGTCGCGGAATCATATCCGTCGACGCTGCCGTTCGAACTGACAACGACCTGGTCGCGTCCCGCAATCCGCGCCAGCGTCGGCGACGCCCAACTCTGACGGCTCTTGCGCTCGGTCTTCCAAAGGAGCGCTCCGTCGGTCTTTGAGAAGGCCGCCACGAAGGACGGGCCGCCGTGATCGACCAGCAGGATGACGGCGTTCTCCGTCAGCACCGGCGATGCGGCGAGTCCGTGATTGGACTGAAACTCCCCATACTCCCTGGTGAGCGACTTCGACCACAGCGCCTTGCCGTCGTGCGATGCGGCAAGCAAGTCGCCGCTCTCGAAAAACGCGTAAACGGCCGTCGCGTCGACGGCTGGGGTCGGCGCCGCACGGCTCACGTACTCCGAACTCTTCACCGGAAACGTGCTCGCGGAACCGTGGTTCCACAGCACTTTCCCGTCACTGAGGGCCAGCGCCACCAGACGGTTCGTCTCTTTGTTTGGCCCTTCCACCGACGTCAGGTAGACGCGGTCTTGCCAGACGACGGGGCTGGACTGGCCGTAACCTTCGAGCGGCGTCTTCCAGGCAATGTTCTCGTCAGGCGACCACGTCAGCGGAAGCGATGCGGCCTCCACTGGCGTCGACCCGGCCCCCAGAAACGCCGGCCACTTGACGGCCTCGTCCGGATTCACCCCCGCCACCAGCAGCATCATCGAAATCGCAACGGACGTCATGGTTTCCCTCGAATGACAGGATGACCTGCGAGCGTCGAGCTCGCCGGGACCGGTGAGCGGACAGTCCTGCTCCCGGGAACATCGACAAGCGGTCCGACGTTCGCGTCCCCTGCGATTCGCAGTCCTGCGCGACGGCTCGTTTCCGTCCCTTGATTCTATGTCGAAACCGCCGCAGCGTCGATCGGACGCTCCCGTTTCCCCCTTCCGTCCGGCTATGATCGAAAGACGCCTCGCTTGCCTGATCATTCCCACCGGCGGATCGACCATGCTGCGTCGAACGACGAAGTCCTGCCCCGCACCATTCCCCCTCTCAAAGCTCGCCCGCCCAGGACACCTGTGTCTACTGGTCGGGTTCGTCTTGCTTGTCCCGGCAAGTTTGCGGGCCGAAGAGCCGAATGCCGAAGGGCTCGAACTCTTTGAGAAGCGGATCCGCCCGGTTCTGATCGAGCACTGCCATCAGTGCCACAGCGCCCAATCCAAGCCGTTGCAGGCCGGGTTGCGAGTCGACTCGCGCGAGGGGCTCCGTAAGGGGGGCGAATCGGGGCCTGCGGTCGTCCCCGGCAAGCCGGGCGAGGGGCATCTGATGGCGGCCCTGAAGTACGAAGGGCTGCAGATGCCCCCCAAGGGGAAGCTCCCGGCGAACATCATCGCCGACTTCGAGAAGTGGATTGCATTGGGGGCTCCCGATCCCCGCAATAGTCCAGTCGGCCCGGAGACCGTGGCGAAGTCAGGCGGAAAGCCCGGCGTAAACTACGCGGAAGGGCTGAAGTTCTGGGCTTTTCAAAAGCCCGTTGCCGCAACGCCTCCGGACGTGAAGCATGCGGCGTGGGTCCGCAATGACATCGATCGCTTCATCCTCGCGCGGCTGGAAGCGGCCGGACTCGAACCCAATGCAGCCGCCGACCGACGCACTCTGATTCGCCGCGTCTATTTCGATGTCATCGGCCTGCCGCCGAGCCCCGAGGACGTCGAGGCGTTCGTCAAGGATGAATCTTCGGATGCGTACGAGAAGGTCGTCGATCGGTTGCTGCAGTCGCCCCACTATGGCGAGCGCTGGGGCCGCCGCTGGCTCGACGTCGCCCGCTACGGGGAGGACCAGGCCCACACCTTCAAGGCCCGCAACTATCCGCTGGGATATCGCTATCGCGACTGGGTCGTCAAAGCGATGAACGACGACATGCCGTACGACCGCTTTCTGAAGATGCAGATTGCGGCCGACCTCCTTGACGGCAAGGACGACCCGCAACAGCTCGCCGCGCTGGGGCTGTTCGCCCTCGGCCCCGTCTACTACCAGGACAACGGAGAGCAGGCGAAGGCCCTCGCCGACGAGCACGATGACCGCCTCGACACGCTCGCTCGCGGTGTGTGGGGGCTCACACTGGCCTGCGCCCGCTGCCACGACCACAAGTTCGATCCCCTCTCGATGCAGGATTACTACGGCCTCCTCGGAGTCTTCAGCAGCAGCCAGTACCAGGAACGCCCGATCGTTCCAGCGGAGGTCCTCAATCGTAAAGCAGCCGCCGACGGTCAGGTCAAAGAGCAGCAGTTGCGAATCGACCAGCTTCTCGCCCGCGAGGCCCGCTCGATTCGCCCCGCACTGGCGACTGAAATCTCGAAGTACACGGTCGCCGCGTGGACCGTCCGCAACCGGATGAAACCCAGACCGAACGACAAGAAACTCGCCGAGCAGGTGGCGAAAGAGCTGAAGGTCAGCGAGTTCCTGCTGAAGCGGTGGGTGGACGTACTCGACCCGGCCAGGCCGCCCAGGCCATGGCTCAAGGCGTGGCATGAGGTCGTCAAGGCTCAGGATCCCAAGGCCGACCTCTCGAAGGAAGAAGCAGCCCTCGCCGCGGTCCGCAAAGTGGGCGACGAACTTCAGGCGCTCGTGCTGTCGAAACTCCCGCAGCGCGAATCGCTGTTCGCCCGCTTCGGAGAAAACGTCGCGTTCGTCAACGCGGAAGACGTGGCCCGAGTTCCGCCGGGGACGATTCCGCTCGGAAACCTGTTCGATGACGCCAAGGGGGTCTCGCTGTCTTCGGCTCTCGCGTCCGACAAGTTCAAGGCGGCCGCCAGCGAAAAGAGTCTCGGAGTCAATCGCGTCGTGCAGGGCTGGGGTCACCGCACCGATGTCGCTCCTGGCATTCACTTCGATTTCCAGAAGCTCGGCACCAGCACACACGGCTACAGCAGCGTCCTGAACGACGCCTGGGAGAATGCGGGAGGCATCCGCACCAAGGGGGAACGCTTCCCGTCCAATGCGCCGCGGACCGAGCAGGGAATCGGCATGCACGCCAACGCCCTGATCACGTTCGATCTCCAGGAGATCCGCCAGGCCGGCCTGCTCCCCGCCGATCAGAAGCTGACATTGAAGATCGACCGGGCCGGTTTCAACGACGATACCTTCGGCGGCGGGATGGAAGCCCACGTGGCGGTGCTGGTCTCAAAGCCGCACGCCAAGACGGACGTCTACGACGCCATCCTCGGTTTGTGGGTCAACGGCCAGCAGGTGAAGGTCGACGAGAATGACCGCACCTATTACATCGGCGGGGACGTCCCGCCGCCGGTCAAGCCGGACGGCAAGTTCGCGACGTTCGACATCCCGCTTCCCGTCGATGCGCGGTACGTCACACTGATCGCTGCGGGGGCCGGTAAGCCGGGGGACGACAACCCCATCAACTCCGACCATACGGTCTTCTCGGGAGCCCGTCTTGAATATGCCGTCGCGTCCCATCCGCCCGTGGCAGATGCCGGGGCGCCGGCGGAAGCGGAGATCGATCCGGCTCAGGCGACGCTCCACCGCGACGATGCGGTGCTTCTCTCCGAGTTCCTTTACGACCAGGGGCTGCTGGCGCTTCCCGCCGCCGAGTGCGAAACGCGGCTGAGCGAGCAACCGGCGAAGGAGCTGACCGCGCTCAAGCAGGTTCTGGAGACGCTCAAGAAGGCCTCCGATGCGATTGCGGTGCCGATGGTCCATGCCCTCAACGAGGGGATGTCAAAGGATCATCCGATCTACATCCTGGGGAACCCGAAAAAGCCGGGCGATCCGGCCGCGCGGTCGATTCCCGCTATCCTCACTCACGGCGAACGTCACGCCTTCCAAACCAGGGGAAGCGGCCGTCTCGACCTCGCCGAAGCGGTCGCATCGCTCGAGAACCCGCTCACCGCCCGCGTCATCGTCAACCGGATCTGGGCCGGCCACTTCGGCTTCGGCCTTGTCCGCACCCCCAGCAACTTCGGCTCGCTGGGCGAGCGCCCGACGCATCCCGAGCTCCTCGACTGGCTCGCCTGCGAACTGATGCGTTCTCCCTCCCCGCATTCCGCCGGCACGCCCAACTCTCCGTCGGCGACTGCCTGGTCGCTGAAGGCCATTCACCGGCTCATCTTGCTTTCGTCGACTTATCAGCAGTCGAGCGGGCTCGACCCCAGGAAGGCCGAAACCGATCCCGAGAATCGTCTCCTGTGGCGGATGAACCGGCAGCGGCTCGAAGTCGAGCCATGGCGCGACGCCATGCTGGCGGTGTCCGGCGAGCTCGACCTGACCGTGGGCGGTCCCTCGATCGAACTGTCGAACAACGGCAATCGACGCCGCACCCTGTATTCGTTCATCAGCCGTCATCGGCTCGACGATCTGCTGCGGCTGTTCGACTTCCCCGATCCCAACATCACCAGCGACCGCCGCACCATGACGACGGTGCCGCTGCAGCAACTGTTCGTCCTCAACAGTGGTTTCATGACGGATCGAGCCAGGGCGTTCGTGAAGCGGCTTGAAGCGGACGAGATGAAATCCCGCAACAACACATCCAGCTCGAGTTCGACTCCGGCCGATGCGGCCGAGCACGTCAACTCCCGCAAGATCACGCGGGCGTTCGAGCTGTTGTTCGGCCGCGCTCCAACGGACGCCGAGCTCAAGGCGGGGCTCGAATTCGTCTCGCTCCCCGCGGAAAAAGGGGACACGCTGACGCCTTGGGAGCAGTTCGCCCTGGCGCTCCTCGGCACGAACGAGTTCACGTTCGTGGACTGAGGTCGGTTCGGATCTCGGATGCAATTCGGTTCCGTGACGGCAACGGCTGGCAGGCGCAGAGGTGAGTTCAATCGAGACCGCGGGGCAAAAGTCGCTTCGCAGGCGAAGGATCGAGGTGCGGGCTGCAAAGCGGTAAACCTCGCCTGTTTCGCCAGCTTTCCACTCCTTGCCGCGGCGCGTCAATGTCGCGAATGCCATGGAGGCAATCTCGCCGTCAAGGAGAAATTGGTTTGCGGGACCTTGCGGATTCTGACGATCTTATGGGAGGTAAGCCGGAGGCAACGATAACGGATGTTGCGCGCTGTCAGGATGGCCCGGCATGACGTCATCGACATTGCAAGCACGGAGATGACTGTCCCGTTTGCCATGACGGGATGAGGCGCAGGAGAGGCTCATGCGACGATGGACGCTCAGACTGGCGTTCGATGCGCTCGGCGGGGCGGCCTTGCTGGCGTGCGGCTGCGTCACGCACGATCTCAACGCGGTCGATGCCGACGGACGAGTGAGGGCCGATGTCGTTCCTCCTGGAGTACGACGCCTTCACGCCGAGTCCCCCTTGAGCATCGCTGCGGGCATGGACCCATCGCGTGCCGTGCTCGATGAGGCGAACGATTCGGGTGATTCTCTCGTGCCGCCGCTCTTCACGCGGCGAGAACGGCGAGGTTCGTCACTCGTGGAACAGGCGGCCGGCACGGCGCCGCTTCCAGAGCCCACAAGCGCGTTCATTCGTCCGGCGGGACAGGAAGTCGACACGGCCGCCCCTCTCGATCGCCCCGCCTCTCAAGGTGCGATCGTGATATCGTACGAGGAACAGCGAGTCGCTGAAGGAGAGACGCTCCCCATACCGCCGGATCCGAACGAAAGCCTGTCGGGAGCTCCGAGCCGCCGACAGGCATCCGCCCCGCCGGCGACGCCCGGTTTCGCCCGGATCTCTGCCGAAGCGGCCGTTGTTCCGGTGGATCTCTCGACCGCGCTTTCGATGACGGCGGGGCAGAATCCGCAGGTCGCCTTTGCCCGCGAGCGGGTCGAGGAGGCGATGGCCCAGGTGTCGGCCGCCGAGGCGCTGTGGCTCCCGTCCATCCGCGTGGGGGGGAACTACAACAAGCACGAAGGCCGCATTCAGGATGTGGCGGGGCGAGTGTTCGAAACGAGCCGCGTCGCCTCGTTTGGCGGACTCGGCGCTCGCGGCGTGGGTGCGGGCTCTCCGACGATTCCCGGCCTTGCGATGCAGTTCGCCATGGCCGATGCGGTATTCCAGCCGAAAATCGCCGAGCGGCGCTCACAGGCGCTCGACCGCTCCGCCAAGGCGACCTTGAATGACGAGTTGCTGGAAACGGCACTCGCGTATCTCGATCTACTCGACGCATTGCAGTCGCAGGCCATTGCCTCGGAAACCGTGCAGCATTCGGAAGAACTCGCCCGGCTGACGGCGGACTTTGCCCGTGCGGGCGAAGGCACCGAAGCCGATGCCAACCGGGCCGCCACGAATCTCGCCACGCAGCGCAACCGGCGGACGGGAAGCGATGCGGCAGTCGTCACCGCGTCGGCGCGGCTCGCTCAGCAGATTCGCCTGAACCCCGCCTGCCTGCTCGCGCCGTCCGAGGCGAATGTCGCGCCGGTGTGTCTGGTCGACACCCGGCAGCCCGTGAAAGACCTGATCGCGACCGGCCTGGGAAACCGTCCGGAACTTGCCGCCAACCGGCACTTTGTGGACGAAGCGATCGAGCGACTGAAGCGCGAGAAATACTCCATCTGGCTACCGAGCGTCCTGGTCGGAATGGACTACGGCGGCATGGGTGGCGGTTTCAACAACGAGATCGTCAACAGCGGCGAGCGATTCGATTTCGATGCCGTCGCGTATTGGGAAGTCCGCAACCTCGGGTTCGGCGAGAAGGCGGCCCGCGATCAGGCGCGGTCGCGGGTCGATCAGGCCCGCTTCCGTCAGCTCGAAGCGATGGACACGATCGTCCGGGAAATCGTGCAGTTCCATGCCCAGGCCGAAGCGGCGACCGCACAGATCGACGTCGCTCGCGGCGCCGTCACCTCGGCGCGCGAAGCCTATGCCCGCGACTTGAGCCGCATTCGGGAAGCGCAGGGACTTCCGATCGAAACGCTGCAATCCCTCCTGGCTCTTGACGCCGCGCAGCGGGAATATCTGCGGGCGACGATCGAGCACAACAGGGCGCAGTTCCAACTGCAACGCGCCCTCGGGTGGCCGGTGCACTGAGCGAATCGAGAGCGGACATCACGGCGACCGGGTCTCTCGTTCGGCGCGCCGATCTCGCCCGGTCGTTCGATGCGCAGGCTCCCCTTCGCGGTCTGCGAGCACCCGCCGAGTACGACGATGCCGGCGCTTCCTGCCGCCGAGACCACAAGGTTCTCACGGCCAATCGGGAATTGCGATGGATGGGTCTTCACTGGAGGCGGAGCACATTCGGGCGAGATGTGCCCGGAGAGGATCTGGCAGCCGGGTTGGCAAAGTTGCTGCATGGTCCGCTGCTCCTCGTCCGTCAAAGCACGTCGATCGTGCGGGAGTCTCAAATTCGATAGGGAAACGTCGGAAAATGGAAAAATTCACGACGACCGACGGAATTCTTGCGGAGGCCGGACGGTCCCGCTCACGATCAGAAAATGATGTGAAGCAGAGTACACCATTCTTCTCAAGGCGGGAGTCCACCGATGCAGCGGGCTCGAACGGCATTCGTCGTTCATCAAAGCGAGAGTTCGCGGCGGATTCTCCGCCGCAACCTGGAAGACGCGGTCGAACGAGTGTCCGAGTTTTCCTCTGCGGAGAAATTTCTCGCGCTATCGGAGCAGCAGATGCTGGCCGGATGCTGCATGATTCTGGACGTGCAGTTGCCGGGAATCAGCGGGCTTGGACTTCAAGAGATTTTGAACCGCCACCGGATGGGACCGCCACTGATCTTCTTTTCCGTTGTCACCGAGACGCGTTTTGTCATCCAGGCGATGAAAGGAGGAGCTCTCGACTTCATCACGGAGTCGATTGGTGAGGAGGACCTGCGGGCAAGACTTGCACAGGCGATTGATCTCGCTATTCCCCTACATGCGGATCGCACCGTTGTGCAGGATTTCGAGACCCGCATGGCGAGTCTTACTCCGGGCGAGCTTCGCTTTCTTCGACTTCTCCTGGACGGTCAAACTCCCAAAGAGATCGCCGACCAGATGGAGATCTGCCTGGCTACGGTCACGCGCCGTCGGAAAGAGACCTTGCAGAAGCTGGGGGCGGCAAACCTCATCGACCTCGCACGCAAGGACTGGCTTCGCGAGAGAGTGTGGCCCGCCCATCGACGCTCGATCGACTCGGCCCCGCATTTTCCCCGAGCCAGGGCGGCTTCCGGCGTCGAATCATGAGGCGAGTCGTGCGACCGATGTCCGGTCCAAGCCGCTGGACGGACTTCATGGAGGGGGAAACGATGTCGCCGTGACGAGCAGACCGAATATCGAGGTCGTCAGGATCGGAGTCGCACTCGCTCTTGACGGTGCAATGACAATCCCCTTGTCGGAGCGGCCCGGAGAGTTCAAGATGCTGCGATGAAAAGGCTCGCGCGGCGCTCGCGTTTTGTCTCCAGCACCCTGACTCCCGGCTCCTCTCTTCCATGAACTTCATCGACGCCCACTCGCACATCTGGACTCAGGACACGAAGAGCTATCCGCTGGCGGCGGGGTGGCGGCGGCTCAATATTGAGCCGAAGAGCTGGACCGCGGAAGAGCTGCTGAAGGAAGCGGCGACGGTCGGCGTGGACCGCGTCGTGCTGATCCAGATGTCGTTCTACGGGTTCGACAACAGCTACATGCTCGACTCGATCCGGAAGTTTCCGGGAAAGTTTTCGGGCGTGGCCGTCATCGACCAGGACAGCCGCCGGCCCGACATGGAAATGCGGATGCTGAAGGGGCAGGGAGTCCGCGGGTTCCGCATCTACTCGAAGAACCAGATGCCGGACAAGTGGCTCTCGTCCGACGCCATGCACGCGATGTGGACGTGCGGGGCGGAAGAGCGGCTGGCGATGTGCTGCCTGATGGACCCGGACGAGCTGCCGGCCCTCGACCGCATGTGCCGCGACTTCCCGGAGACCCCCGTCGTCATCGACCACCTCTGCCGCATCGGCGTCTCGGGGACGGTCGAGCCGAAGGATGTGAAGGCCCTGTGCGACATGGCCCGCCACAAGAACGTCACGGTGAAGGTCTCGGCCTTCTACGCCCTGGGCAAAAAGAAATCCCCCTACACCGACCTCGGCCCGATGATCAAGCAGGTGGTCGACGCCTTCGGCCCCGAGCGGCTGATGTGGGCGACCGACTGCCCGTTCCAGGTGGCCGAGGGGCACAACTACAAGGACTCGATTGAGCTCATCAAGAACAAGCTCGACTTCCTGAGCGCCGCCGACAAGGAGTGGCTGCTGCGGAAGACGGCCGAGCGGGTGTTCTTCGGAAAGTAGCCCTCATGCTCCGCATGAGGTGAAGCCGCCGTAACAAGCCGGGCGGAACGGTCCGTTGATGGTCCTCGCACGCACAACACTCCCTCGGTGACAGCCATGCACGACGGATCTCATGGTTTCGTGCCGTTCGACGACGATTGGCCCCACATGCGATGCCGGGTGGAACCGGTCGGTCCGATGTGTTCCGGCGACGGAGTTCCGACGCATCAACTCGCCGTGGGAGAAATCGAGTATCCGTCGGGCATCGTTGCGTTCCCGAGCGAACCGGTGGGCGATGACTATCACGCGTTGCTGGATATCGCACGCGCCCGCTGCTTCTCGTTCATGCTCGTCTGGCGCGACCAGCTGACGTTCTCTGCGAAGGCTCGTGAACTCGAAGCCGGACTCGAGGCATGGAAGTGTTACGAGCGCCGCACCGATCGCTGGCCGGGAACTCGAATTCTTGAATCCCTCGCGTGGGTCCGCTGGTACGCACTCACGGACGAGTCGCTCGATCTTCTGAAGCAGGCGAATCGACTGTACGGCTGGATGTCGCCGGATTATCCGGAAGATCTGGCATTCTATCTTTCGGATGGACGGGGCTGGCTGGGAACGATTTCGCACGAGCGGGAAGGCTGGGTCGACTTAACCGCGCTGGCCCGCACGCTTGTTCAATCGTTGCTGCAAAAACTCATTGTCTGCCAGCCCTCTCGAGGCAATGATCAGGCGGATTGAGACGTATTTCGTTGGTGGGAGACCCCGTGTGCCGGTCGGCGCCGGGCTTCACCCGAGCGAAAGGATTGGCAATGGCGAGATTCATGCGAAGTCTTCTCTTCGGGCTTGCGGTTCTGCTGTCGGTGGCGTCGGCCCAGGCTCAGACCGTCGCCCGGTGCGGGGAGGGCTGGCTCGAACTGGTCGACGGCTACCCGGTGCTCCACCTCAAGGGGACGCACTACGAGATGGGCTACCAGCACGGTGCCCTGATGAAGGACCGGATTCATTCGAATCTGGGGAACATCGTCAAGGTCGAAGGGGAAAAGACCGTCAAGGTCGGCCCGCTTGAAGTGAAGCCGCGGGCGGTCATCAGCACAATCATCGAGATCCAGAAGCCGCACGTCCCGAAGCGGTACTTCGAAGAGATGGACGGGCTGGCGGCCGGCTCCGAGGTTTCGCTGGAAGACGTTCGCGTCGCGAACTTCATTCCCGAGATGTTCCACTGCAGCGGGTTCGCCATCATGAACTCCGCCACGAAAGACGGAGCCCTGTATCACGGCCGCGTGCTCGACTACGCCATCAACTGGGGCTTGCAGGAGCACGCTGTGCTGGTGGTGGCCGAGCCGAAGGACGGCATCCCGTTCGTCAATGTGACGTACGCGGGGTTCCTGGGAAGCGTGACGGGAATGAACGCCAAGCATGTCTCCATTGGCGAAATGGGGGGCGGCGGACTCGGGTCGTGGGACGGCATTCCGATGGCGATCCTCGTCCGCATGGCGCTGGAACAGGGGACCGATCTCGATTCGGCCGTCAACGTGTTCAAGGACAATCGCCGCACCTGCCAGTATTTCTACGTCGTCGCCGATGGCAACACGAACCGGGCGGTCGGCATGGAAGCCTCGGCCGATCGCTTCGAAGTGGTCGAATCGGGCAAGGCGCACCCGTTGCTGCCGACGCCGGTCAAGGACTGTGCGCTCCTCTCGGCGGGCGACCGCTACAAGGAACTCGTGAAGCGGGTTCAGGACGGACACGGATCGTTCACCCCCGAGTCGGCCCTGCGACTGATGGACCTGGGCGTCGCGATGAAGTCAAACCTGCACAACGTCCTGTTCGAGCCGAAGTCGACGCGGCTGTGGATCGCGAACGCGACGAAGGACAAGGCCCCCGCAGCAACGCAACCGTATCACGCGTTCCAGTTGAGCGAACTCCTCAAGCGCCGTCCCGACATGCAGAGCCGCGAGATTCCGCTGGAGATGAAGGCCGCGGCGCGGTAGGCCCGTGGGACATGGTTCCAGCCTGTCCTGGAACGTCGACCGGGAATCGTCGCTTGAGATTTGAGCTGCGAGTCGGGAACCTGTTCCGATCTCATTCACAGCCTCGAAGCTATCCCACGGCAATCAGATCGGGCCACTTATGTCCTCGCTCCTCGATCGCTTTCTTCGCTATGTCCGGCTCGACACACAGGCCGACGAGACGAGCGCGACGCATCCCAGCACGGCCAGGCAACTCGAACTGAGCCGAATGCTGGCCCGCGAGTGCGAGGAGATGGGACTCTCCGACGTCTCCATCAACGAGGCAGGGGTCGTCATGGCCACCGTGCCCGCAACCGTCAGGCACCGCGCTCCGACGATCGCCTGGCTGGCGCACGTCGACACGTCCCCCGAGTACAAGGCGTCGGGCGTCGATCCGATCGTGCATCGGAACTATGACGGGGGCGACATCAAGCTGCCGGGGGATCCGAATCAGGTCATCCGCGTCATGGACAACCCCGCCCTCACGACGCTGATCGGCGGAACGATCATCACGACCGACGGGACGACTCTGCTCGGGGCCGATGACAAAGCGGGCGTGGCCGTCATCATGGAGGCCGCACGGCACCTCATCCGCCATCGGGACATCGCTACCGGGCCGGTGCGGCTGTGCTTCACCTGCGATGAAGAGATTGGTCGCGGCACCTACGGGCTCGACCTGAAGGCGCTGGGCGCCGTGTGCGGGTACACACTCGATGGCGACACGCAAGGGAAGATCGACACGGAGACCTTTTCGGCCGACCAGGCCGTGGTCACGGTGAGGGGCGTCAACACCCACCCGTCCATCGGCAAGGGAGTGATGGTCAACGCGATCCGCATCCTGTCGCAGTTCCTCGCGCGGATGCCGGCCGATCGCCTTTCCCCCGAGACCACCGACGGCCGCGACGGGTTCATGCATCCCTATCATGTCGAAGGGGGCGTCGCCCAGTCGTCCGCCCGCATCATCCTTCGCGACTTCGACACGCCGAAGCTGGCCGAGTATGCGGGGCTGCTCGAATCGATTGCGGACGGACTTCGGAAGGAGCATCCGAAGGCGCGGATCGAAGTGGCCATCAAGAAGCAGTACCGCAACATGGGGGACGGCCTCAAGAAAGAGCCTCGGGCGGTGGCGAAGGCCGTCGAGGCGACGCGGGCTGCGGGGATGGACCCCGAGCTGACGATCATCCGCGGCGGAACGGACGGCGCGCTGCTGACCGAGATGGGGCTTCCCACGCCGAATCTTTCGACGGGCGAACACAACCCGCATTCGCCGCGCGAATGGACGAGCCTTGAAGAGATGCAGAAGGCCGTCGACGTCCTCGTGCAACTGGCAATCGCGTGGAGCAGCGAGCGCGCATGACCCGCCCTCGCCGGGCTTGCCCGGCGGCGTTTACGGTGAGATTTCCTCTCGGACCTTGAGCGGGGCCACGAAACCCTTGCGGCGGCCAGGCGACGCGGCGAGAGCCGGATTCATCCGCGGGCAGAGCCAGTGAACCAGGAACATCTCGGCGAGCAGCACCAGGCAGGACGCGGCAAGGAGCGGCGTTTCGAGGGACCGGCGGCCATCGGAGAGAGTCGTCTCTCCGAGCGACTCCGCGGAGGCCTTGACGATCTCCGTCGGCATTGGCGCCCACCACGACCGAAGGGCTTCACCATCGATTGGCGTCAGCGGACTGTCGTCTCGACTGGGCTGGACGACAAATGAGATGCTCTGCGGTCCCGAGGATGCCGTGCCCGAGGCATTGATCTCGGCGGGGGGTGCTCCATCGGCCGTGGCGGTGTAGAACCCGGACTCTGTCAGTCCTTCGATGCGGGCCGTGAGGCCGGTTTCCGAACGGTTGATCTGCGGCGTCAACGACTGGCCCGACGGAGTCCGCACCGTCACCCGACTCCCCGCATTGGGTGGGAGCGGAAGCAGCACCGGTTCTCCCGCGGCGAACGTCAGCATCCGCCCCCCACCCATCAGGTGCGTGAGAAGACGATCGACCACAGGGACGAAGCTCTTGCGGCGTGGAAGGTCGCACCACCGGTCGTCGGCCGAGGCATTGATGACCAGCACGCGCCCTGCGCCGACGCGGCGCGCGACGAGCGCCGGCGTGTTGTCATCAAAGCGTGCGAGGATGTCGTCGGTCGCCGGCCAATCGGATGTCAATCGGAACCAGGCCTTGGAGCGTGTTCCGCCCAGATCGCCCAGGAGCGGATCGAGCAGCCCGTTCAGCAGCGGATGCTGGCCGTCCCACGAACCCCACTCGGCGAGGCTCCCTTTCGACGGCGGAACCTGGAAGACGGTCGCCAGCGGCACCGGCAAAAGGCCTTCCGCCGGCTTGAGAGGAGAAACGAATCGCTGGTTGTAGGTTTCCGGCTCGACCCGCGGACCGAAGAAGAACGCGACCCCGCCTCCCTGCCGCACCCGCTGCGAGATGGCGTCCGAAAGAGCGGCCGTCAATCCGGGAACATCGGCGAGAAAGATTGCGGCGGCCGATTCGATCTCGGCGGTGGTCACCGTCGCCGGCGAACGGACGAGGACCGCTCCGTCGCGGGCCCCCGAGTCGATAAGCGACTGGATGGCCGTGCGAAGCGCGAAGGCGGGACGCTGTGTTTCATCGGCCGGAGTGTCGGGTTCGAGAATCAGAACCTGCGAGCCCCCTTGGGGATCGAGGTCGACGAAAAACTCATCGTCGTCGGCAAGCTCATCTTCCGGGACGAGACGCAGGCGGGCGCGGGCTTCCTTCCGGTCGAATGTGGGGGGGAGCGGGAGATTGATCGTCACGATGCGGCCCGGCTCGAGCGTGACCTGCTGCGAGGATGTTTCGGCGCCGGCCAGCCCCTCGACGGTCAGCGTCCGATTCTGCGGTGTCTCACCGACGCAGGTTGCTTCGACTCGAAGCGTCGGCTCTGTTCCCGACTCGCGCAGGCGGGCCGAGGCGATCCAGCCATTGCGCGGCGCCGGGAGGCTGACATCGACCACGCGGACCGAGACGGACGAGCGTTCGGCTTCCGGCAGGCTGGCGACGAAGTCGGTCAGGGCGCCCGACGTCCAACTGCCGGACGTGTTGTCCGAAAGGACGGTGATCGTCGCGGCGGCGTCCTTTCGGCGCAGTTCCAGAAGCGAGCGGATCAGGTCGAGCGAGGCGTCGAGATGCGTGGCGGTTGCGCCGGGCTCAAGGGCTTCGAGCGTCGGCAGGAGCGGGGCCGGATCGGTGCTCCAGGGGGCGAGCAGGCTCGCCTTCGACCCGCACTGGAGAACCGCCACGCGGTCCCCCGCCTGAATCTCGCGGAGCGACTGCGCCGCCAGTCGGCGCGCCGTTTCGATCGGACGGGGACGTCCTTCAAGGGCTCGGCCCATGCTGCGGCTGACGTCGATGACCACGATCGAATCGCGGGACCCGGTCGATCCCCTGGGGGCATACAGCGGCCGGGCGAGAGCCAGGACGAGAAGCGTCAGGAAGCTCGCCCGCAGCAGGAACAGGAGCACCTGGTGCCATTGGATCCGCCGGGCCATCCGCTGCTGCGTGAGGTGCAGCCATCGCAAGCTGCTGAACGGGGTCTGCCGGACGCGGCGCGGCTTAAACAGGTGCACGACGATGGGAATCGCGAGCAGCACAAGCCCGCCAAGGGCGGCGGGGGCGAGGAACGACATCGAGCGGCCTCGACAGAGTTCGGAACTCGTCCTCCGCCGGCGCGGGGGGAACGAATGTAAACGACAACACCCCAGAATTACCGGAATTGCCGGCGGAAGAAAAGCTCTCGCGGACGTGGGGACTCTTCGGTTCTTCAGAGCGGGTCGAGCCGGCGAGGCTCGGTCTCGGTATCATGCGGTCCATGATCCTTTCCACTCCATTCCGCAAAGCTTGGCAATTGGCCGAACACCCCGCCGGCGCGCTGCTCTCGGTCGGCCTCGATTTCGTCGCTCCCTCGATGTGTCCTTCCTGTGGAAAACATCGCCCGGGAGACCACCCGGATCACGCGCTCGATCCGCGACTCTGTCCCGCATGTCTTGTCGAGATTGCGCCCGTCATTCAAGCGGCCTGCCGACGGTGTGCAGGACCCGTCGGACCCCACCTTGACACTTCGGAGGGATGTCTCCGGTGCCGGTCCGACCGTTTTGCCTTCAGCGAAGCCGTATCGCTCGGAACCTATGCGGGGCGATTGCAGGCGGCCTGCCTGCGATCCAAGGAACCGCAACAAGCACCGCTCGCCTCGGCTCTGGCCGCATCGCTCTGGGATCGTCACGCAGAGACCATCGCCGGATGGCAGCCCGAGTTCGTCATTCCCGTTCCGCGGTACTGGCTCGGCCGGATTCTGTTTGGGGCAACCGCGGCGACGATAGTGGCAGAGACCCTCGGCCGGCGGCTGTCCCGACCCTGTCGACTCGACCTCGTCACCAAGGTCCGTTGGACACCGCCGCAATCGTCGCTCCCCGCGACCCAACGCCGCCGCAACCTCCGGGATGCCTTCGCCGCTCATCCCACACGTCTGAAGGGACGCCGTGTGCTGCTGGCCGACGACGTGCTGACGACCGGCACGACAGCCCACCGCTGCGCCCGCGTTCTCAGGGATGCGGGTGCCTCGGAGGTCATGGTGGCCGTGCTGGCGCGCGGATTGGGCCGTCCCGGCGTTGCATCGGCGTGAATCGTTCGCGACCATCAGGAAGATGTCTGTTTCTCCCGCCGGATGACCCGTCGAACGAAAGCGTTGATCCGAGTGACCGCCCCCCTTCGCATTGCGACGCGCGCGAGTGCCCTGGCGCTCTGGCAGGCCCGCTATATCGCCGGCCGTTTGCAGCAACTTAATCCCGCACGCCCGGTCGAACTGGTTGAGATCTCCACGTCGGGCGACCGGAACCAGACGGATCCCCTCTCGCAGTTCGGCGGGGTGGGAGTCTTCACCCGCGAAGTCCAGCGGGCGCTGCTCGACGGCCGCGCCGACATCGCGGTGCACAGTCTCAAGGATCTGCCGACCGACCCCGTCGACGGCCTGACTCTTGCCGCGGTTCCGGAGCGAGCCCCGACCCATGACGCCCTCGTCCTCCCTGCGAGCGTCAGTCCCGGAGCGTCGACCGCCGCCGCCGTGCTGATCGCTTCGCTGCCGCCGAAGGCGCGCGTCGGCACGGGAAGTCTTCGCCGCCGCGCCCAGCTGCTGCATCGCCGGCCCGACCTGGCGCTCGAAGAAGTCCGCGGAAACGTCGACACCCGACTTCGGAAGCTCGATGAAGGGCAGTACGACGCCCTGGTTCTTGCCGAGGCCGGGCTGACGCGGCTCGGTCTCGCCGCGCGCATCACCGCGAGAATGGTTCCGCCGCTGATGTATCCGGCGGTGGGTCAGGGAGCCCTCGGCCTCGAGTCCCGCACCGACGACGACGCCACTCGGGCGGCCCTTGCGCCCCTTTCGGACGCTTCCACCTACACCAGCATCCTGGCCGAGCGGGCCCTGCTCGCCGCGCTCCGCGCCGGCTGCCACGCGCCGCTGGGTGTTGCCGTCACTTCCCAAGCAGAGAGACTGCACCTCGAAGCGGTCGTGCTGAGCGCCGACGGAACACAGCGGATCGTGGCCGATTTCGAGGGAGAAGCAAGCCGCCCTGTCGAAGCCGGTCGGGGACTTGCCGAAAAGCTCCGCTTGCTGGGGGCCGAGGCCTTGATTGGCCGCTCGGGCGCGACAGCATAAGGGGCGTCTCTCGGCCCCGCGAATGAACATGAGCGTTCATCGGGATTCGTGCGAGACCGGAGAATGGACCTTCAACGCCGACTTACTTGGTGGGAGTGAAAGCCGAACTTCGCGGATACATGAATCCGTTCCCACCGCCTACAATGCGACAACGTTCCCCGGACCAGTCCCTCTCCTCGCTTCGCACCCCGCGTCCCATGTACGTCGTCGACGTCTCGAACACGCAGTCCGTCGTTGAGATCGATGAGGACTTTCTGCGCCAGGTGACAGAGCGGACGCTGGAGGACGAACGGATCAACCAGGCCGAGATCAGCCTGGCGATCGTGGACAACCCGACCATCCATGATCTCAATGTCCGCTATCTTCAGCACGACTATCCGACCGACGTGTTGAGCTTCCTGTTCGAGTCGGACGGCGGAGACGAAGACGAGGCGCGGCTGGCCGAATCGCAGGGGCTGACCAGCGGACGGCGCGGGGCCGGCAAGCGGATCGAAGGGGAGATTGTCGTCAGCGCCGAGATGGCTCGCGACATGGCTCTCGAGTACGGGTGGCAGCCGCGGGACGAGCTGGTGCTCTACATTATCCACGGATTGCTCCATCTGGCCGGTTACGACGACCTTGACGAGGACGAGATGCGGGTCATGCGGACCCGAGAACGAGAGATCCTCGCCCACTGGAAGCTGACTCCGCGATATGCGGAGGATGCCGCCGTCGATGAGGCCGCATCGTGAACGTCTCGGCCGATGCCGTCGCGGCCGTGACCGGGATGGCGGGATCCTTCCTCGTGGCGCTCGGGGCGTTCAGCCTGCGGGATTTCTCGCGAAGCCGCCTCGAAGAGGCCTGCGCCGGCCGCGGCCGGCCACACCGGTTTGGCGTCATCATCCGGGAATATGGAGATGCGCTCCTCGCCCTGGAGTGGCTGCTGCTTGCGCTCGTCTCGGCGACCGCCGTCGCGATGTTCCACTGGCTGAAATCCGGGGACGTCGAAGACCTGTTCGATGCCTGGGGCGGCGTCGCCGTGAATGCGGTTCTGTTTATGGCGGCAGGCGGTTTTCTGGTGGTGGTGCTTCCCTGGTGCATCGCCCGCGTTGCGGGAGAAAAGATACTGGCGGCCGCCTGGCCGGCCATGGCGGTCTGGAAGGGGTTGATGCGTCCCTTTCTTGCGATGGCCAACAAGCTGGACACCTACGCCCATCGCCTGACGGGCCTGGAAGAGCCGGGAACGTCCGAAGAGTCTGAGTTCAGCGAGGAGTTGCGGACCGTCGTCGACGAGGGGCAGCGCGAAGGGATCATCGAACACGGGGCGGGGACGATCATTCGCCGCGTGATCGAGCTGCAGGAGTCGGACGTCTCGGCGATCATGACGCAGCGGACCGACATGGTCACGATTCCCGCGACAGCCTCCCTCGACGAGGCGCGGTTGACGTTCCTCGAGTGCGGCCATTCGCGGATTCCGGTGATCGGCGAAACGGCCGACGACGTCGTCGGCGTGCTCTACGCGAAGGATCTTTTGCAGCACTTGAAGGACGATCCGCCCCCTTCCGGCCTGCGAAGCCTCGTCCGAGAGCCGCTTTACGTTCCGGAGACGTCGGGGATCGACAAGCTGCTCGAGACGATGAAGCGGGATCGAGTCCACTTCGCGCTGGCGATTGACGAATACGGCAACGTCGCCGGCCTCGTCACGATGGAGGACATTCTCGAGGAGATCGTCGGTGAAATCGGAGACGAGTACGACACCGCCGAAGAGTCCGGCATTTATCCCGTGAAGCCGGGCGTGGTCGAACTGGAGTCCTGGGTGCGGGTGGACGACCTCAACGAGCAGTTCGACTACGAACTGCCGGATGACGAGGACTTTGCCACGATCGGCGGATTCGTCCTGTCGCGGATGGGACGAATACCGAAGCCGGGAGACAACATCACCTGGGAACAGCTGCGGCTGACGGTCCTCTCCGGAGACAAGCGGAGAATCGAACGATTGCGGGTCGAGGCGGACCCTTCGCTGGCTCCGAAAGCGGCGGAAGAGGACTGACCGACTTCCGCGCTGCGAGGACGAATGGTCGGAGCCTGAAGCGTTGAAGCTCCGGAATCGCCAACCGTCGCCTTCATGGCAATCAGATTCGGCCACGCGAGCAGGCCGTGAGGTGGGCGGTGCTTCATTCGAGGCGATCGACGGGATGGCCCGAGGCCGTGCGGCGTGGCGATCCGGTCGGCGGAATCGGAGTGGGGGCCGGAGGCAAAGGCGGGGCGGCTTGCGGCGCGGCGGACCGGGGATCGGAGGCGCCGTCCAGCACGCACTTGAGCTCGCACTTCTGCCCGACGACCTTGTCGGTCTTCATCAGCACCTTGCGGTAGCGGATGTGATCGCACTGGCGGCGGCACAGCCCGCACAGCAGGCATCCCTTCGACTGGCAATAAGGGACGCACTTATCGCTGTAGATGGGCTTCTTCACGTCGGTCGTCACCGGTTGCAGCCGGCACGACGGACAACACGAAGCACACCCGCAACCGGGCTGCCCCGTGCACTCCTGCGAGTGGTGGTGGCGGTGAAAGAAGTCGCCGCCGGCTGCCCACGAGGCGACGAACATCACGCCGATCAGCGTGATGAGGCTGAGTCGATAGGTCATGAATCGCGTCCTTGCGGTTTCGTTGCGTGTGAGGGTGCGGCCGCCGGTCAGAAGTACCACTGCGTCAGCACGCCGAAGCCGTGGACCGTTCCGTCGAACGCGGGAGCCTGCACGCCGCGGCTGATGTTGAGATAGTTGAACTGGATTTTGGCGTTGTCGTTCCAGTACCAGTTCAGGCCGACGGTGTGCTGGCCCATCGTCCCTCCCTGCAGGTTGTTGTCGTTGAGATCGACGTACGAGTATCGGTATCCGACTTCCCAGGCGCCCGAGCCGGAGATGACCTTCTTGCAGCCGTCGCGGGTGACATAGAAGTTCTCGCGGACTTTCGGGCGGTCGTACATGGCCATGCGGCGATCGTAAGTGCGGTTTTCGCCGGTGAGGATGTAGCTTGCCTGAGCGTATCCGCCCCAGAAGAAGAGGTCGCCGTAGGAGGTTCCGACCGGAGGGGCGTTGCTGCCGGCGACCGGCGGTATGACCGCCCGCGCGTTCATGGTCTCGACGAGGGCCATTTCGGCCTGGATCGAGAACGGGCCGTTGATGAGCAGGAATTCGGGACTCAGAGTATGGACGCTGTCCGCCCCGAGGAAGCCGGTGTCGATGAACCGGCTCGCATTGCCGAAAGCGGAGAAGCCGCCGGGAAACGCCACGCCCGTGGCATCGCGCAGTTCGGGCCGTGCGCGGAAGCGGACGACACGCTCCTGGTCGGCATAAGCATTCCCTGTCGCCCCGGGTTGAATGGATGCCCCGAGATCGGCGCGACGCCACTGGTACGAACCGCCGACGTGCACGACATGCCGCCCTTCATCCGCATACAGGGGCGTCCAGGTCAGGCGGCTGGTGTCGGCGTAGTCGCCGGTTCCAAAATCGCCCGTGAAGATGCCGTTCGGCTGAATGCGGTGGAACATCGTCTGGAACACGACGTTTTGATCGAAGAAGTCGCGGCTGATCCAGACGCCTTGTCCGAACAGCGTCCAGAAGGCGTCCGAAAGCGATGACCGTTCGAGGAACGTGAGATGGTAGTCGCTCCCGATCATTTCCATGCCTTGCGGAACCTTGTGCTGGCCGATTCGAATCGTTCCAAAAAATGGAACGTCCTTCATGCCGACCCACATGTGATCGAACGTGGTCAGGTTGACCTGCTCGAAGTCGACTTCCAGGGCGAACTCGAAGAGTTCGTAGCCTGTGCCGTCGGCCCGCAGACGGACGCGACGGAAGAACGAGCCGTCCTGCAGCGAGCCCACGCCACGTGTCGCATTGACGGCCGAAGCGTTTGGAACGCCGCCTGCACCGGGGGCCGCTTCCGTCAGCCGGCTCGGCTGATCCCAGAAAACCGTTTCCCACTGCAGGCGCCCGCCGAAGTGGATGTTCCAGTCCTTCTTGGCGGTCGTGAACCACAGGCCGTTATTCCAGTTGGCGTTGAGCTTCGGGTCCGAGCCGATTTCGTAGGGTTCGGCGTCGGCTTTCGCCTTGGCGTCTTTTTCGGCCTGGGCTTTCTTTTCATTTTCGGCCTTGAGGTACTCTCCGAAAAGCCGCTTGAACTCCGCCTGCTGAGCGTCAGTGAAGACGCTGGACGGTGCTGTGGGCGGGAGAAGATTGGCGACCCCTTCCTCATCGGAAGGGTCGGCAGCGACCTCGGCGGCGGTCCGCTCGACGCCCGCCTCCGGTTCCTTCGCCGGTTCGGCGATGGGCCGCTCTATCAGGCCGTCCCTTGATGGTTCGGCAAACGGGTTGGCCAACGGGCGTCCGGATTGACACCAGGCGGGTGCGCCGACCCCCATGACCAGGCTGATCCAGGCGAGACAGGCAGCGACCCGGCGTTTTCCGCTCGTCCGGGAAAGAGTCGCGTCATCAAAGCGAGGCATCCGTTGTCCTCTTTTCCCGTAGTGAGTGCCCCTGGACCGGCGCGGCGATCGCCAACGCCCGACGATCCACCGACCCGCCCCGCGATCCGCTCACGCGAGGATTCGTCCAACGCGTGAGCGAACGAAGCCGTCTCTCCAGCCGACTCGAATGCCCTGACTCGCCGACAAGCGGTCTGACGGAGACTTGAGTCCATCTCGGCTCATCGCGAGTTTTTCCCGATCAGCTCGCTCCGAGTGCGCGAAAATGCCGCCGGTATCATCTTTTCGGGTTGTAGCGGTCGTGACGATGACTTGAATTCTTCGTAAGGCCTAAAGTCCGAAGCGGGGGCGATATTTTGCCGTCGGTGAAAGCTCTGGAGACGTCGAAGGGGCGGAATCGCGCGGGGAAGTCCTCCCCGATTTGCTGGATTTCGTCTGTAGGCTCCCTAAACTGGCTGTCACATCGGCAACGGCCAGTCCGAGTGACACTCATCGCGATCCACACCACAGCTCGAGTCCCCAGAATCCGGAGCCTCTCATGTTCGTCGTATTCCGATCCCTCCGACTATTCGGGGGGCTGCTGGTCATCGCCCTGGCCGCAGGCAGCGCTC